>JASLIE010000237.1 GCA_030152985.1 Bacillaceae bacterium | reverse complement strand
TGGCCACTCGATTTAACATAATCAAGATAACGTACACCATTTTCTTTTCTTATGACCAGCTCTCCACCGAGTCTATCGATTAACTTGTCTTTAATTGTATCTAGTGTACTTTCATAACCAAGGTACCTGTAAAGAGTACCTGAACTACTATCTACCTCTACTTTACCTACTCGAAAAACTTTATCAATCTCATCATCTTTTACATCTCGATTATGATTGTCGATGATGATTTCTAAAAACCTTTTTACAGTGATGTCATGATACTCGCCATGTCGCTGTGCAGAGTCATTTAAGTAGGCTAACTCACCTTCACAAACGAAAGACTTCCCGAAATCACCCGTTTCTGACATGGACTGTGTGGGCATTAAAGCACGTCCCTCAAAGTCATAATGATTAGTTTTAGTATTATATACTTTAACTAGCGACTTCAAAGGTCGTATTTTATCATATCCTGGGTTATCTGGAAGTAGAGAAAACGTAAAGTTATCAATAGCATTAACTTCTTGCTTAATACTACCTTCAAGTAACTTTTCTCCATTTAAAAAAGGAGTATGGATTGTTGTAACGACATCATCATTAATCAATGTGACTCGATACATTAAATCAACTCCTTCCGGAAATTAAAAGTAATGTGGCCATTACCTGTCACAGTAAAGTTATTTTCGCCTGGTATCAGAGATATGTCAGCAACTTCATGTGTTCCTGGGTTAAGTGTTATATCTGCATAATGTGTTTTAATCGTCATACGACTATCTACAACGATTTGAGGTATAACTGTATTACTACCGACATTATACAAAGTAATCTTTCTACTACCAGACACTTTAAACTCAGTATCTTGAAACACATCAAGCTCAAAATTAAATGGATCCCACAAATCGTTACCCTCTAATAAATCAGAGTATTTGAAAGGTGCTGCTTTAAACTTAACGTTTAATTCTCCATATTCCCAGAGAAAGTCGGTATCTATATCGCCTACAACTTCAGCTAAGAAGTAGTAACCAGGAACTAGATCATCCCTTAACACTTCTTTTTTGTTACTTTGCATTAGCCAATTTAAAATAACAGTCTCTTGCATATAAAAAGAATTGTCTAATGTACTTTTGTCGTGAGAAATTAAATTAAGTGTGTATTCTATTTCACGCTCATCATATTCTTGCCCACTATAAATATTTGAAAAATCATAGATTTGATTTGAATAAGGTACTCTAGCTGTATTCTTTATCTTGGAAGGGTTACCTATTTTACGATGTTGAATTGTTAATCCTAAATCTTTATAGCTATGCTTACCGTTAAAACTAAATCCTGTATAAGTCATGTTGTAACCCCCCTCTCACTTAACTTAGTCTTTGAACCTATTTCATCGTCAACTGTGTTTGCAACAGCTTTTCCTACAACCTTTGAATCCATACTCATGTGGAATTCTAATTCATCGATACGTTTAATAAGTTCTTCTGTTAAATTATTTTGATTTAATAGTGCTCTCAGTACGTTATTATCGCCCATTTCATTTGATATACCTTTACCGATTCCGGCTAACACAGAAGGTTTTAAAGGAATAATAGCTTCTGCTCCTGCTTCACCTACTCCTTGAAGTCCAGCATTCGCAGTATTGAAAATAGTCGGCTTTTTAAACACTCCACCTAATGCGTTCCACTTAACATCAAATCCAGAAGGGTAGGTTATTTCTTTCCCTAAGATACTTCTTGAGCTTGTTTTTAAAGAGAACTTAGGAAGTTTTGGCAGTGTTGGTGTTGGTATTTTCAGCTTTAAATTAGTAAAGAAACCCTTAATGTCCCCTACTATTTCACTTACTTTGTTTTTGGCTTCAGTAATTGGTTCAATGATCCTCGATTTAACATCGTTGAATTTATCTTTTACTGTACTTACTACTTCAGAAGCTTTATTCCTTACACCTGAAACTATTTCAGTAAATTTATTAACCACTTGAACTCTTGCTTCATTTATCTTATTAACCATATTATTTTTAATATCCAAGAATTTTTTAATGATATCTGTTAATATCTGGCTAGCTTTCGTACCTATTAATCCTTTGATTCTATCCCAAATATTAGATAATAAATTTCTTGCATTTTCCATCTGATTACTCATAGCAGTTTTCATGCCTTCGAAGTCACCAGTCACAAGTGCGTAAATAAACGATACAGCATTTTCAAAAGTGTTTGAGATGTATTGCCATATATCTACTAATACACCAAGCAAAGTTTCGAAAATAAGGGCTACACCATTATATAAAGATGTGAAAATCAAGACCACACCGTCTACTAGAAAAGTGACAATATCAATTAGCCACTCACCCATGTTCGTAAACCATTCGACGATTTCTTCAACCATATCTGGAATAATCGAGTTACCTACCAAGGTCATATACAGACCATGGAAAAAGTCTATAATCGTTTCAACAATCGTAGAGAAGAACTCAACGACCGACTCCCACAAACTTTTCACAAATTCAATCGCAGATTCTGATGCCATGCTCCAGTACTCCATCGCTCCTGTAAAGTCACCTTTAAATAAGGATATAACGACATTTACAATACTGATGACACTATTAAAGAAACTTAAGATAGCATTTATAAAAGGACCTATTGCTGCAATCAATCCAGAAAAGACACCTAATAAAAGACCAAAGGCTGGTACTACAACAACCCCTATTAGCTGAGCTAAAAAAGTAAAGATAGGAGTGAGACCTTCCCATATTCCTTTTAGATTTTCTGTTATCGGTGCAACTGAATCAAACAAGCTCGAAAAGGCACCTTTTACCGTTTCAAGTAATGGTTCGAATGAACTAAATACAATTTGAGCTTTTTCTTTAAGTGTATCCCAGTTTTTATATACAAGGACACCGATTCCAACTAAGGCAGCAAGTACTCCTATTACAATTCCTATTGGACCTGTGAGTATGCCCATCACACCACCTAAACGAACTCCTGCACCGGCTAATCGTCCAAACTTCGTGACAACTGAACCTATGGTCACAATGAATTTACCAAAGTATAAAAGAACTGGGCCTATTGCAACAGCTCCTATACTGCCGAATATAGCCAACTTCTTAATTATATTTTGAATTGGTGCGGATAAACCATCCCACTTTGATTTAAAGTCTGCTACCTTTTCTACAATTACCTGGACCATATTACGTATACTTTCACCTGTTTCTTTAGCCCATGTCTTCAAGCCCTCTGATTCTCTTAATATCTCTAAGAATTTTGCTAAGCCTTTTTTACCATCTTCAAAAATTCCTTCTAGCAAACCCTCACCGATAATTCCAATATTAGATAATACGTTTTTAGCCATACCTTCCCAAGTTTCAGAATAAGCATCCGACATTCCACCAGCGAAATCCTCCATCACATCAAGAAATTCCGCCGAACCTACTTGTCCATTGGTAACCATTTCTTTAAAGGTTTTCAGAGATCCTCCGGCTAAATTGTCTGCCATCGCCTGAGCAAAACCAGGCATACCGTGTTCAATCATGTCTAGTTCCATTGTCATTAACTTACCCGAACCTTGTACACGGTTAAATATCTGAGCCATTTCATCCATTGGCCGATTTGAGCCAATCGCCGCATCACCGACTAATTTAATATATCGTTCAAGCTCTGAGCCCTGTTCGACTCCTGCAGCTAAAGCACCTGCGGCAGCATTAACACCTTCAGCCATTGTATGTGTTGTTCCCTTAACTGCGCCTTCTACGTCTTGCATGATTGAATCTACTTCTTTACCACCATAACCAAGACCTTTAAGTTTAGCTTGGGCATTATCCATTCCCACAAGACGTTTAAACCCTAGGGTACCTACCAAACCAGATACTGCTGTTCCAGCAATTATCGCTGGCTTAGTAATTTTATTTGTTAGTTTGCTTCCTAGGTCCTGGAATCCATAACCTATAGTACTTATATCTCTACCCATTCTTTCCATTCCCTTAGAAAACTTTAAAGTTTCCTTTTGGGCACCGGATAAAGCTTTACTATATCCACTCATATCACCGAGTATTCCAACTGTTAATTGTCCTAATAATGCCATTAAGTCACCCCTTTTCTTTTAATGACATCTCCATACTTCTCATAAAACTTTTCTTTATCTGGATTAGGGTTATAGTCTTTTTTCTTTTTCTTAGGTTCTTCTGCACCTAATAAACCGATTGCTAGTTGATTTATCAGTATGATAGATTTGTGTTTCTCAAATTCAAGACCATAATTGTAATACATCATGATTTGTTCAATGCTCATATTGTTAAGTAAATACTCAGGCGTTGCCCAGGAGTACATACTTCCCATTTGAGCAAAAACTCGCCCCATCTCTATCACTTTTGCGTTTTTGCTTTTGGGGCTTGCTTGTTTTTTCCTTTCACTTCTTGTTGATCCTGCCCCTGTGGACTTCCTTCCGTCATTTCATCGGCTTTTTCTTGTAAAGGTTCTAAGACAAACTGAATTAATGCTATTAGTTGGTCCATACTCGTATTGTCTATAATCCAATCTTGTGTAATATCCTCTTTTGATGGCTTACAAATCTTCACAATCATCTCTAAAAGTTCCGGAAAACTTTCAGCACTCCCACTAGAAAATAAATCTGCTTTTTCAGCCACTTCCATTGTTACTCTTGACGGAATCTTCGATACATCAATTTTCTCACCCGCTAAAACTACTTCTCTTTTTTCTGGTACTAATTTATCTAAATCTAAAATATTACTCATGAATATTCCTCCTATTATTTTAAAAATAAAAGCACTCATCTCGTGAGTGCTTAATTCATATTTTATATTTAATTTATACTGTTGGTGTTACCCCTTGCTGGTCTTCAATTACAAATAATTGTTCGCCAACATCTCTATTGTTATCAAGCGTTCCTGTCATTTCGATAGGTGTTAATGCTGGGTCCTCATCATCAGCTCCAGGGAATGTGATATTTAAACCACTATTCGTTGTCGCTTTAAAGATTGTGATACTGAACTCTTCGTTGGCTGAGTTGTAGTTTGTAATCTTGACGACTCTTGGCTCAAACGTACTTACTCCACCTGACAATAATCTGATTGCTGCCTTCTGGTCCCCTTCTTCTTTAACTTCTTCAATCTTATCAATTCCACCACGTAGAATAGCTAAGTTCTTTAAGTTAATTTCCATCAAGTCACCACGAATTGTTGCTTGATGGTTATTCATTCCCACCATTATTGTTCCAGCATTATCAGCCTTAACATTTATTTCATCCCAAGACTCTTCAAACTCAATTCCATTCATAGCTCCTAAATCAATTAAGTCTTCTTCTGTTTCGCCTACTTCAAATTTAGCTGAACCAAATCGAATAGTATTATTCTGTTGTACTGTTGTCATATTTCTAGCCATTGAAAATCAACTCCTATATTTTTTACTACCCACATTTTGTGGGTACTTGAAATCAAACTTCATAAATTACTTTAAACTCTAATGATATATGATATAAGTCTGTATCAGATTCATACTGATCATATTGATTTTGAAAAACGATTTGTATAATTTCTGTACTTCCCATAATTCCTTTAAACCGTTGCAAAGAATTTATTATTTCGTCGCTTATCCTCTTTGCTTCACTATAACGTTTAGAGAATACAGAAAATTGATACCTTGGATATGCAACATCAATATCATGATGCCTATTACCTGATATCATTAAGAAAGCCACACTTGGCATCTGTGCATCCTTAGGAATCCATCCAGGATACAATCTCGTATCAATATGGTCTGATATAGACTCATTATTTAGTAAATGGTTTCTTAAATCTTCTTCAATCACTCAATCACTTCCCTTGCCTATTTAAGGCTGCGGTCAACCCTTGAATGAGATGTTGTCGTATCTCATTCTTACTCTTATCAAGTGCTGGTCTCATAAATGGTCTTGGTGGCTGTCTACTTGTTCCTAATTCATAAAAAGTTATATAAAATGGCTCTGGATCGTGTCCACCTATTTCTACATTTGCATAGAATACACCATTCTTATTTTTGCCTGTTTCTATTTTTAATGAGCTTCGTGCTGCCCCTGACTTTATCGGTACATCGGCATCTGCTCTTCTAAAAACGATTTCGGCGGCTTCGGACACCAGGTCATGTAATTCTTTTTGAATTGCAGTATCGGCTCTTTCGAGTGCTTTTAATATTTCATCAGCACCTTCAACCTTTAGTCGCATATTACTTCTTCTAGACATCTTTCTTTTCCTTTGTGTAGATATGAAGTGTCTTTTCTGCATAGTCTTTATGCAGTATATAGAGAAACTCGAAACGAGTACCTTTATATTTAGCTATCATTGTGTCTTCAATATCATCACGATATCGAATAGTTATTTCTGTTGTGATATCCGAATGAAATTGTTTTGAAGCTTCTAAACGCCTACCTCTTAAAGGTTGGATTGATGCCCACACTGATGTATGTAGGACCAACTCATCAATTGGTTGCCCTAGCTCATCAACACCTTCATCTTGACGATAAATATCAATTCTATGTCTCAATTTACTTGGGTTCATCTTTATCAACTTTCTTTTTAGCTGCCTGTTTGATTTCTTTACCTAAGAAACCTAACTCTTGAAGCTCTTTACCACGCTTTTGGTTTGTATCATACTTAGTTCCTTTTTCATGCTTTTTCTTTGTATTTTTATCAATAAATGTTTTCAACACTTCAAATTTCATTCTTTTCACCTCCGAATGTCTTCAGCTTTAAAATAATCGTTTCTAGTGATTGTTTTAAAGCATTTACATTTAGGTCTTTATCATTATTCTCATAATCAAGAATTACTTGAATAAGAACAGCTGTTTTATATAATGAGCTTTCACTCTCTGGAACACCTGATAACTTTAAAGACTCCATGGCACTTTTAACATGAAGTAAGATGAGGGCTTCATCGCCCTCATCCACTCTAAGTTTTTCCTTAGCCAATCCAAATAACTCATTAGTTAAATCCATTTACTCACTTCCTTATGCTTCTGGAGTAACATCTGCAATACGGAACGCTGAATCAAGTAGACGTTTTTGGTCATACCAAGCAGTTAGAACAAATAGATAGTTACCTGAGTCTACGTCCTTATCTGAATCGTATGTCATTCCGTCATAGTTAATTCCAAAATAGTTAAAGTCTCCAACAATAGGCTTTGTAGCACTATCCGAGAATGTAACTGGCTTACCTAAAACCTGTTCAGGCTGAGCACCGTATAAAGTTGTTGATCCATTAGCTAACTCTTTAATCATTTTTGTATAATCTGTTTTTCTCATAACGATTGTTGCATTCTCTCGGAAGTCTTCGTGCAGATCGTCAATTGCGTTTGTGATTGCTTCAAACATTGAATCGCCCTTAACTTCTTTAATGTCTCCATTGTAGAAAGACATATGCTCAATTCCTAATACAGGTTCAGTTGCAAAAGCATCACGTCTTTCTTTATTCGCTAAGCCTGAACGCAAAGCGTTATCTACATAATTAACTAGGTCAATGTCCGAACCATGTAAAACAGTGTCAGAAATTGAAGCTTTGACCTTGAACTTATTACGACCAAAAGTAACTGTATCACCAGTCATTTCTAATTCTTTCGCCGTTTCTTTATCTGTAATAAAGTCATCATCATCAATTTGATAAGAAATTTTAGGTAACTCTAAACCTTTAACTGATGATAAGTTAGCTACATCACGTAACGGGTTACGAGTAAAAGGTTCGTGAACTAACTCATTTGTTAAAGTAGTAGGTAAGAAGTTCTCACCACCTGTTTCATTTGGGCTTGGAATTGCGATCAATTGTTTAGCTTCATTGCTCAGTTCACGATTTAATAATGAAGCTTTGATAAACTCAGCCTTTGCTTTTTGCTGTCTCTCTTCTTCAGATAAAGCATTAAAACTCTTGTCTTCTGCAAATTTCGCTTTTTGCTCTGCTTCTTTCCCATCATGTTGTTTCTTGATGATGTCGAAACGAGCTTTCAGATTTTCTTGCGTAGCTTGAATTGTTTTAATCTCTTCATGAGTAGCGTTTGGATCAATCGCTTTCTCACCTAATTGTTTTTCTACCTTTTCTAGTTGCTGACCTACAGTGCTTAAATTTTCTTTTAATTCATATAATGTTGGCATAATTAAATTCCTCCTAATATTGTTCTTACATAATTTATATTTTCTTTAGCTTGTTCAGCTATTAATCGTCTTTCTTCGTTAATTTCATTCTGTTGATTTATCGCTAATGACGAAGGCGCATTCTTAAACATGTTCAATGTTTCTTTATCTATTTTTGCCACTGCTTCATTAGCAACTTCTACAACATCACACAAACCGATTTCAAAGGCTTCTTCAGCTGATAACCATGTTTCATCATCAAGCATTTCTTGCAACTTATCATCTGACAATTTAGTACCGGCTTTCTCTAAATAAGATTGCTTACTTGATTGTCCAATTCTTTCTAAATCATCAGCTTGTTTTCGTAATTCTTCAGCGTTCCCCATTACGATAGTCCAAGGGTTATGAATCATCAGCATTGAATTACTTGGCATTCTAATTTCATCGGCTGACATGATAATCACACTCGCAATGGATGCAGCTAAAGCATCAACATGAGCTACTACTTTAGCTTTGTGTCTTTTCAGCATATTGTAAATAGATATACCTTCAAACACTGAACCTCCTGGCGAATTTACATATAGGTTAATTACATCAACGTCTCCTAGTTTTTCTAGTTCCTTTTGGAAAGTGACTGCAGAATGTTCGCCCATCTCTTCCCAAGCGTATTTAGTAATTTCACCATAAATAAAAATATCCCCCGATTTACCATCAGAAGACATTTTCATATTAAAGAAACTATTCTTTTTTGGCTGTTTCATTCGTTCACCACCTTTCGTTGTGGAAATAAAACAGTGATTTGTAAACTTTCACTTCCATCTTCATATCCTGATGTAGTAACTTCAACAGTATCTACTTCATCAGGATTTACTTCTTTTAACATATCTAAGGCTACATGTTTCATTCTTTCATTGATTTTAATCACGTCCCTAAATTCATTTATTAAGTACTTTAAACATTAAGTAACTGTATATACAAATGATTATTAACTTGAGCGTTTCATTCATCCGTAGCACCACCCACAAAAGGCGGAATATGTGTAATTGGTAGGGTTTGTTTTGCAACTACCGCTTCTCTCATGATTCTTATTGCATTTTTATTCTCCCACCACTTATCTATTTTTAATACTAATGAGTTGAAGTACGGCATACCATCATTTGTATTAGAATTAGAAATAATATATGGACGCTTATTAAGCTTTAAATGTCCTTTTATATTTTCCCAATATTCAATAGCAGTTCTTTTATTATTAGCAATAATAATAATATCGCTTTCTGGATGCTTATTAATGAAACCTTTTATTCTTTCCAAATCGAAACTATTTTTATTCAACTCTCGCCACCTCCTCCTCCAGTAGTGCCTTTTCTATCGGTTACTGGAGTATCAATTGGATATAAGTCTCCTGACACCCACAAGCTTGAAGCATTACCCCCGACAGGTGCTAAGTCTTCTGACTTCCTAACTTCATCTTGGGTCATCCAACCATTCCTGATTGCTTTAGCATAATATTCGCCTTGGGTAGATACGTCAGCTCTTAATAAGGCTTTCTCATTAAACTTAAAGTAATATCCTTTTTCTCGTTCAGAAACTGAAAGTAGTTTTCTATTAAATTCTTGTTCATACTGCCTTACGATTGGCATTAAGGTTAATTGAACAAACATAATCATCAACTGTTCATTACTTGAATAACTCTGTCCCTCAGTCTCGTTTAACATAGTCGCTGGAATATTAAATACATTCGCTACTCTCGACCTTGTTATTTTTTCAGATGAAAGTGTGTCTGCTGCAACATACTTTCTTTCGATAGGATCTATTTCAACACCAGGCTCTTGGAAGAGTATTCCACCGTTCTCTTGAAAGAAACGTTTAAAATCATCAATTATTCTTTCTCTTTTATCTTTATCTACGTTTGCTCCGTACTTCAAAATAAATGAGTTTTGAGCACTCTTCATTTCTCTTAAACTAAATTCTCTTACTGCTTTATCAAATTCATTAGCATTAGAAAGAACACTAATCGGGTTAATTCCTTTAATACCACCAGTTTTAGCTATATGCTTAACGTGAATTATATCTGAATTATGAATGTAATAACGTTTCTTATCTTCGCCTACAACCTCATACCATAATTCACTAGTTTCTTTATCAATTACCGGTTCAACAAAATTAGAGTCAATTGGAATTAATTTAATAGGATTGTAACGTATATCTCGTTCTATCAATGCGTATCCATTGCCTGTTTCATTACGTGAACTCTCCAGAATACGAATAAATTCAAAATTAGTCATGTTAGGATTAGGACTATTAACTAATAGATCTGCAACCTTGTTGAATTTCATTTCATAATCTTGATATAGCTTGATTGGTAGTGAAGCCATACTATTGGATAGTCTTGTAATCACACTGAAGATTGTTTCGTTAGTAGCAAGTGTAGAATTATCTACCCCAAAGAACACCCTATCTTTCCAGTTAGTGAAATTGTTTTTCTTTTTATCAACGTTACGAGTCATTGATTTAAATTTATGTTTAAATTTTTGAAAGAAGTTCATTTCTTCACCCCCAATCTAGTTAAGTAAGTCTGTTAAGGAAAACACTTCAATATCAGAATCAGACGAACCTTTGTTAACTAACTTTTCCATTGTTTTTGTATGTGCGTTCAAGAGCGCAGCAAATCCATCAATTTTACGGTATCGATTAGCTTTAGTAGGCATCTTATTATTATTTCTATCAGTCACAAGTTCAACGTTATTTATATACCATCTAAGTAATGGGTTTTCATTGAATATGACCTTTCCATCTAAAAACATATGTTTTAAATCATCCATTGCTGGACCTAAGGTTTTAAATCCTTGTCTCACAACTTCTGTCTTAAAACCTTCTGATTCTAACGCTTTGTTTAATCTGAAAGCTTTGGCTGGGTCATATGTGATTAATTCAGTGTTATATATCTTACTTTGTTCAATAAACCAATTGAACACATGATCTTCATTTATATAATCTTCATCGACAATTGTTAAATAACCGGCTTCTTGCCATTCGGTGTAAGGTATTTTCTCATTGTCTAGCAAGGTCTTCTTTTTAGGTATCCATGAATGCGATAAAACAAATACTTCCCCAGTTGATTCAATTGGAAACTCTAAACAAGCACTTGTGAAGTCTTCACTGTCAGATAAATCATAACCACCAATAGCCACACTTCCGTTGAGTTCCTTTATATCTAAATGCTTGTCATTCTTTTTCAAAACGTCATATTCAATAAAAGGTAGATTACTTCTATTAGCAAACACGTTGAACTGCTTTGTGATAAAATCTGTTCGTTCTTCTGGAGTTCGTTTATCCTTTTCCCAATCTTCAATAAGGATGTCTAAATCTAAAGTGACACCTATATTAGGATTGGCCTTTATCCAATCTTCTGGATTATCGAATTCTTTTTCACTATCAAGCTCAGCTATATAATAAAATGTTCGTTCATCATGGATTGCACCATCTAGAACATCTGAGCCTTGCTCATAATAATTAACAAGAGGGCCGTCTAATTGATAACCCGCTGTAGTTATATATATAATAAGTGGTTGCTTTCGACTCCTGCGTGAATTCTTTATAACGCTAATGAGCTTGTAATCTTTAAACTCGTGTATTTCATCAAACACCCCTAAATGAGTGTTTAAACCATCTAATTTTTCACTATCTGAAGCACGATGCTCTATTTTAGAACTTGTTTTTGGAAATTCTATCTTATCTCGCTTTGCTTTAAACTTTATCCTTAAGCCCGGTGAACTTTTAACCATTGACTTAGCTTCTTCATAGATGATACCGGCCTGCTGTTTAGTATTGGCTAACAAGTAAACGTCAGCACCATTTTCATTATCTTTACTTGCAGCATACAAGGACAAGGCACTAATCAATGTAGACTTACCGTTTTTACGACCAACAAAAATAAGGCCTTCTCGAAAGCGCCTTACTCCAGTATCTTTATGAACCCAACCGTATAATGAACCAATCACGAAATGCT
>JASLIE010000229.1 GCA_030152985.1 Bacillaceae bacterium | reverse complement strand
AAGCAAGGTAACGAGATGAATGTTACACCGAGTGCAAATGATAAACTTAAATCTGATGATGTTCTCGTTGTCATTGGTGCAGATGTTGATATATCTAGGTTTGAAAGAGATTTAGTGATTTAAGTATAAAAAACGGTAATGTTTAAATAAACATTACCGTTTTTTCTTATATTTCCATTATGATAGGCATTAACATCGGGCGACGCTTTGTCTTTTCGTATAAGAAAGGAGCTAAAATATCAATGATTTCATTTTTAATTTCAGACCATTTACTTGTACGACGTTGCATGACCTTATCTAAATGATCAGCAACAAGTTTCTGCGCTTCATTAATTAAGTCACCTGATTCGCGCATATAAACAAAACCACGTGAAATTAAATCAGGACCGGCTGCAATTTTAAAGTCTTTCATATTAATACTAACAACAACAATAATAAGTCCTTCTTCTGAAAGAATGCGTCGATCACGTAGAACAATATTTCCAATGTCACCAATACCACTTCCATCTACATAGACAGAACCAGCAGTTACTTTACCTGCAACACGTGCATTATCTTTATCTAAGGCTAAAACATCACCATTATCTAATAAAAATACATTTTCACGTTTAACACCTGTTTCTTCAGCAAGCTTTTGATGTTCACGCATCATTCGATACTCACCGTGCATAGGCATAAAGAATTTAGGTTTCATTAAACTTAGCATTAGTTTTTGTTCTTCCTGATTACCATGTCCAGATGTATGAATTTTAGCAGTTGGTCCGTGGATAACGTTTGCACCTCCACGTGTTAGGGCGTTAATTGTTCGGTTGACACTGACATTATTTCCAGGAATAGGTGAAGATGAAAAAACAACAGTATCGCCTGGGATAAGTTGAATTTGACGATGTGTCCCATTTGCAATACGTGACAAGGCAGCCATAGGTTCACCTTGTGAGCCTGTACATAGGATTGTAATTTCATCCGCTGGTAAACGGTTAATTTCATGTGATTCAATAAATGTATCATCAGGCGCTTCAATATAGCCTAATTCTCTACCGATAGTAATTGAGTTTTCCATACTTCGACCGAAGATAGCCACTTTCCGTCCATATTGAACAGCTGCATCAATCACTTGTTGTAAACGATAAATATTTGATGCGAAAGTAGCAAATATTAAACGATCACTTGTATTCATAAAGATGCGATCGATACTTTCTCTGACTACTTGTTCAGACAGCGAGAATCCAGGAACTTCACTATTCGTACTATCAGAAAGAAGTGCTAAAACTCCTTCTTCACCGATTTGAGCCATTTTAGCAATGTTTGCTGGTTTCCCAACCGGTGTAAAGTCAAATTTAAAATCTCCTGTGTGAACGATATTACCAGAAGGTGTTTTGACAACAACACCGAAGGAATCAGGAATACTGTGTGTCACATGGAAGAAGCTGACTGATGTTTTACGGAACTTAATCACATCGTCCTCTTCATAGATATTAATTTTAGCTTGTCTCATTAGACCGTGTTCTTCTAACTTATTTCTAATGAGTCCAGCCGCAAGCTTACCTGCGTAAATGGGAACATTGATAGCCTTTAATAAAAAAGGAATACCACCAATATGGTCTTCATGTCCATGTGTGATGATTAGGGCTTTTATTTTGTCTTTGTTTTCTACTAAATAACTGTGATCTTGGATAACATAATCAATTCCAAGTAATTCATCTTCAGGAAATTTAACCCCTGCATCAATCACGATGATTTCATCTTGGAACTGGACGCAATACATATTCTTTCCAATTTCATCTAATCCTCCGAGTGCAAATACCGCTGTTTCATTATTATTAACAAATTTCATTAAATATTCTCAACCTCGAAGTTTTCTGATTTACGTTCATAAGCTAAATGTGCGTCATCTAAAGCTTGAATGTATTCAATATTTATTTCTCTATCCTCTAATTTTTTGCGTGCGTCTTTAATTGATTCTGCTTCAACATAAAGCGCTTGAGTGCGTTCACGTACTGGAGCGTCATCAAGGACGTCTTGATATAATACTTTAAAAATCATTCTATCTCTCCTCTTAAATTATTTTATGTGAATGTTCTGTTTAAATTTTGACAGACAAAATAAAATTGCTTTTCTTAAATAAGAAGCCGTTCCGAAGCTTATATAAAATTTAAAAAGCAATGAAAAATTCAACCGATCCAATCCCATTACTATCTAGTATAGTATGATTTGCGAAAATTTGAAATGATTATCTACTAATTTTATAAAAAAAATTAAAGTAGTGTCTAGCAACACTACTTTAATTAATTTCGATAGCGTTATCAGGTTTGAAAAAAGGATTGTCCTTATTGATGTGGTCATAGAACATAATCCCATTTAAATGGTCGATTTCATGTTGGATAACAATTGCGGGGTAGCCCTTAAATCTTATTTTAATTGGTTCACTATTTTCGTTAAATGCTCTTACTGTGACACGTGCATTTCTGACGACATATCCTTCGACCTCTCGATCAACCGATAAACATCCTTCACCACCAGCTAGATAAGCAAGTTCGACTGAATGACTAATTATTTTTGGATTTACAAATTTATAGTGATAGTGTTTGTCTTCAAATTCAAATCGCGTGACAAACAAATTTTTATTTATTCCAATTTGAGGAGCTGCGATGCCGACACCTGCTCTTAGATTATATTTTTTAGCTAAGTCCTCATCTTGACTATTTTTTAAATAGATCATCATATCATCTAATATTTGTTTATCCTCATTAGAAAGAGGTAACTGAACGTCTACCGATTTATTTCTTAGTGCTGGATGTCCCTCTCTTACAATATCTTCCATAGTTAACATAATTATGACTCCTATTCTGTATACAAATTAGTAGCTTAACTATATAATATATTATAATCATAATAATTTAAAGGTTTAGAAAATAAAATATAGAAAACGAGGGAAGAAGTATGGAGAAAGTGATAAGTGCTCTATTATTGACAATGGTTATATTAAGTGGGTGTACAACAGGTGATGGGATAGATAAAAAGGTTTATTTAACTTTAGAATCAGTAGAAGATAAAGAGCTAGAATTGAAAAAAACATTTAATCAGTTAGCACAACAAGAAGTTGAAGAAGCAAAGATTTATCAATCTTTAGTTGAAAATCAAGAAAACGAAGAGGCTGTTGATACATATATAGTTGAACTTGAAAGCTCAATCGATCAAAGAAAATCTCTTTTAGAAAAAGAATCTAAACTTATTAAAGGAATAAATGAGGATTTACTCGTTTTAAAAGAGATTAAACATGAAAATGAACTACTTAATGATCTCGAAAATGAAATAGAAGAGCGCAATCAGCATTTCGAACTATATGAAAAATCGTATTCAGAACAGTTATTGTTTCTAAGTGAGCTAATGAAAGGATTCAATGGCTCAGAAGTTGATGAAAATGAAAGTTTTGAAAGTGTGTTAGAAAAATTAGATAAAGTAAATCAAACAATTCAGAAGCAAATGCAGTTATTTAATCAAGCAACAGACGAGATGAATGTATTGAAAAAAGAGTATTATAAAAAAATAGATATTCAACTTTAAACCCTCTCGATTTGAGAGGGTTTTTGTTATGGTACAG
>JASLIE010000013.1 GCA_030152985.1 Bacillaceae bacterium | reverse complement strand
CTCATATCATAGCTTAATAATATCAGAGTTATCTCTATTATAGCAAATTTTCAAAGTCTGTGTATGTGACGCACCTATAGCTTATCTCAAGTCACTTTACAAAGACTTGAGCATAAATCAATGGAATATGTGAACACTCAAATCATCGTCTCCTGCCTCACGGTACATGACACTTTCAGTTTTCTTATTTGATTGCACTTCAATCTCTAAATCAAAATGCTTAGGAAATATCTCTTTTGTCACACCATAAATATATTGTGTAAAACCGACAACTTCACTTTTCCCGTAAAATTCAATTGGGATTTTAATCGTTAAGGCCGATAAATTACCATCTGTATAAAGCCCTTCACCTACGACTCCAACATAGTTCGGGAAGTATTCAGCAATTTCCTTACTAAACTTCACAACTTTTTCATGGTCATCAATGTATTTTTCTTTTCCCTTTTTACTTGGAAATAAAATATACTCTTCGTTAATTTTTTGCCACTTACCTAACTTTGTTTTACCTTCATCTACAAGTGTTTGTTCTAAATAATTCCCAGGAACAGGCGATGAACTCGGAGCTTCTTGATATAATGCGATCATAATTTTGACATCTTTTAAGGCCTCTATCTTGCGTAACTCTTCAACTGTTGCTTGAGCAATACGCTCTCCTTCTTTGAGGGCCCGGTCTTTAGAAATATTCATTTCATATGTTGGGCCGCCCTCTTCTGTTTGATATTTATAAACAGACTTTAAGGCAATGCCAATTGAAATTCCGCCCAACTTCACATTATTATCTTTTGTCTTTTCTAAATAATTTTGTTCAAGCACGTGTGAAAAAATACGTGGATTTTTCTCGTGATCCTCTCGCGTTTTTAATTTATCACGATTTGGATTGTTATCATCTATTATTTTAAAGATTAACTCCTTTGATAAATACTGTCCCTCTTCAAAATAGTAAGTCTCAGGATCAAAAGCAGTGACAGAATGCCTTCTTAGGCCTTCTTCCATTTCATCAATGTCAAGACGGTTAGCTAGTTGATTTGTAATTGCTCCACGTGCTTCACTCGGTTCATAAGGGAGCATGATGCGATACTCATCCTTTGTAATCTTATGACTCGGTACAATTGATACTTCTTCGTTAATTTCTTCTTCAACTACTTGACTTTCTTTTTCTTGTTTTGGTGCGCAGCTGGTAAATAAAAGGACAACACTTAAAAGCAGGACGAAACGTTTCATTTAGGACACTCCCTCGACTTCATTTTGAAACTCCGACTCATTCCAAATTGTAATCCCCAGCTCAACTGCACGATCATACTTTGATCCTGCCGCTTCACCTGCGATTACAACATCAGTATTTTTACTGACACTACTTGTTACTTCTCCGCCGAGCGACTCGATAATTTCCTTTGCTTCCCGGCGCGTATAAACTTCTAACTTACCTGTCAAAACAAAACGCTTATCTGTAAAAGGAAGTGTTTCTTGCCTTCCTTTTAATGGTCCTGTGTAAGTCATATTAAGGCCTTGCTCGATTAAATCTTCAATTAATTCACGAACATTTTCTTCCTTAAAAAACTTAAGAACAGACTCCGCCATAATTTCACCAATCTCATCAATCGAGACGATTTCATCATAGGTCGCCTCTAGTAAATTCGCCATTGTTTCAAACTCTGCGGCTAAAATAGCTGCAGCTTTTGCTCCAATATGACGAATTCCGAGCCCAAAGATAAGTTTATCTAAAGAATTTTCCTTAGATGCTTCAATTGCCTCAAGTAAGTTACTAACTGATTTTTCTCCCATTCGTTCAAGTTGTAAGAGCTCTTCTTTCTTGAGTTTGTAGAGGTCACTAATTGAGCGAACGAGTTGATGAGAAAAGAGCTGCTCAATCACTTTTTCACCTAAGCCAGTGATATTCATTGCATCTCGTGAAACAAAATGAATAAGACCTTCTTTAAGTTGTGAAGGACAGTCTGGATTTGGGCACCTCAATGCTACTTCTGCCTCTAGTTGAACTAAATGACTCTGACAGTCTGGACATTCTGTTGGAGTTGGGATTTCTTTTTCCTCGCCTGTTCTCCGGTCAGTTAAGACACGAACAATTTTAGGTATAATGTCACCTGCTTTTTTAACAATAACGTGATCACCTATTCTTACATCAAGTGCCCTGATTTGGTCTTGATTATGTAATGTAGCTCTTGAAACGGTTGATCCATCAATTAAAACAGGTTCAAGCACTGCAGTTGGTGTAACAACACCTGTGCGTCCGACACTTAACTCCACATCTAATAATTCCGTTGTCGCTTCAATCGCAGGAAATTTAAAGGCTGTTGCCCATCTTGGATTACGAGCGGTTGAACCAAGAGCCCTTTGATCGCTTAAACGATTCACTTTAATAACAATCCCGTCAATTTCATAGGCTAGGTCTAAACGATGTTCCGTCCAGTATTCAGTAAACTCAATGACTTCATCAATTGTTTTGAACTTACGCCATTCAGGATTCGTTTTAAAGCCGAGTTCTTTTAGATATTCAAGGCGGTCACTGTGTGTCTCGTGTGACTTGGCGTCTTCCCATTTTCCGTAACCAAATAAAAAGACATCCAATTTTCTTTCGGCTGCGATACGTGAATCGAGTTGTCTGAGTGTCCCTGCTGCTGCATTTCGTGGATTAGCGAAAAGTTCTTCGCCTTTTTTTAAGCGTCTTTCATTTAATTGCTCAAATGAGCTAACAGGCATAAAGGCCTCGCCCCTAACTTCAAGACTCCCTTGCTCTTTAATTCTAAGTGGGATACTTTGAATTGTTTTTAAATTATGAGTAATATCCTCACCAATTACTCCATCACCGCGTGTAGCTCCCCTTACAAAATAACCATTCTCATAAGTAAGTGAAATAGCAAGTCCATCAATCTTCAACTCACAGACGTATTCAATTTGATGATCAATCTGCCGCCTAATCCGTGCATCAAATTCGCGTAATTCCTCTGCATTAAAAGCATTTCCTAAGCTCAGCATTGACACGGCATGCTCAACCTTAACGAACCCATCAAGTACTTGATCACCCACTCGGTGAGTAGGTGATTCTTTTAATCTATATTCTGGATACGCTTCTTCAAGTTTAACTAATTGATGGTATAACTGATCATACTCTGCATCTAAAATAAGCGGTTGATCTAGCACATAATAGGCATGTGCATATTTATTTAAGTCAGTCACTAATTCTTCTATTTGTTTTTTGATTGCCTCTGTCATTTCATACACCCTTTATTGTTTCGTAATTGGCGCAAATTTTGCGAGTAGCCGTTTAATTCCTGTCGGAGCTGGGAAGGCCACATCAAGTTCCATCGCTTCATTTGCTCCTTCAACCTTAACAACAGTTCCAACACCCCAAACCTTATGAACTGCCTTATCTCCAACTTGCCAGCTTTCATTTTCAGCACCAGTTGTTTGAGCTTTAATTACAGTTTTCCTACGTGGACTGACTGCGTCTCTAGTTGTCCTTATATTTTTCAGAGGAGCTGCCTGAAAGGATGGCTTAGCTTCTACCGCTTCAATTAAGTTTTCAGGAATTTCATCAATAAATCGGCTCATTTGATTAAAATTAGTCTTACCGTACAAGCTGCGCATTTGAGCGTGGGTTAAATACAACTCTTTTTCTGCACGTGTAATCCCTACATAAGCAAGACGGCGTTCTTCCTCCATCTCCGCATCATCAATTAATGAGCGACTGTGCGGGAAAACATTCTCCTCAAGACCAATTAGAAAAACCACTGGAAACTCCAATCCTTTAGCTGAGTGTAAAGTCATTAAGGTTACTTTTTCACTTTCATCTACTTCTTCATCCATCGAGTCAATGTCAGCAATCAAGGCAAGGTCGGTTAAAAAAGCAACAAGTGATGCGTCATCTTCTGCTGTTTTTTCAAAATCACGCGTAACCGTTTTGAATTCTTCTAAGTTTTCAAGTCGGCTTTGTGATTCTAATGACTTCTCACTCTTTAACATCTCTTCATAGCCAGACTTCTCAAGGACCTCATCAACCAAATCAGTTGCTGTAAGGTAATCTTGTTGTTTATAAAGGTTTTCAATTAAGGCTTGAAACTTAGCAATTGAATTGGCTGCACGTTTTGGTACTCCTGAAAAATCAACCTCTTTAGCTGCCTGATAAAGCGAGATGTCTGCTGCAAGGGCATAATTCCTTAACCTCTCAAGCGATGCTGCGCCAACCCCTCTTTTAGGTACATTAACCACCCGCTCAAAACTTAAATCATCATCTGGATTAGTAATTAGGCGCAAGTAAGCAATTAAATCTTTAATTTCTTTACGCTCATAGAACCTCTGGCCACCAATCATTTGATAATTAATGCTTGATTTCATAAAGGCATCCTCAATTGCACGTGACTGAGCATTTGTCCGGTATAAGACCGCAAAATCGCCCGCCTTATACTTTCCTTCTTGCAATTTATTTTGAATCGTATCAGTAATAAAATAAGCCTCGTCACGTTCTGATGCAGCTTGATAATAATTAATTTTTTGACCGTCTGGATTATCTGTCCATAAATTTTTCGGCTTACGACCTGGATTATTTTTAATGACCTCATTTGCTGCATCTAAAATCGACTTTGATGAGCGATAATTCTGTTCTAAGAGAATGACTTGAGCATCCGCGTAGTCTTCTTCAAATGAAAGGATGTTTTGAATATTTGCACCACGCCAAGCGTAAATCGATTGATCAGAATCACCCACAACACACAAGTTTTTAAAGCGACTTGCCAGTTGGTTAACTAAATAATATTGCGCGTGGTTTGTATCTTGATACTCATCTACATGAATGTATTGAAATCTATTTTGATAATAAGCTAACGCTTCTGGGACACGTTTAAATAAATGAATTGTCTGCATAATCAGATCATCAAAATCTAAGGCTTCGTTTTTTCTCAATGTTTTTTGATAAGCTTGATAAATTTTTGCGACGTCAATCTCATATGGATTCATCGACTTACTTGCTATTGTTTCATTTTCTTCTGCAGTAATCAGCTCGTTTTTCATATTACTAATTCGACCAATTATGGCGCGGGGATCATACATTTTCGGATCTAAATTCAAGTCTTTTAAGACCTGTTTGATAACCGTTTGTTGGTCTGAACTGTCTAAAATAATAAAGTTACGACTGTAACCTATTCGCTCTATGTCGCGCCTTAAAATCCGAACACACATGGAGTGAAAAGTTGAAACCCAAATATACTTGCTCTCAGGTCCTACAAGCGATTCGACCCGTTCTTTCATTTCTCGCGCTGCTTTATTTGTAAAAGTAATCGCTAAAATATTTTGCGGAGCAATTGCTTTTTCTTCAATTAAATAAGCAATCCGATGTGTTAAAACACGTGTTTTACCACTTCCTGCTCCAGCCATAATGAGTAAAGGCCCTTCTGTCGCCTGTACTGCAGCCTTTTGCTCTTTATTCAAACCCGATAATAAATCCATTTAATATGCACCCCTATAAGTTAAGCTTCATTTACTCTTGTTGTCTCAAGCGCTGCCTTAAAATCATCATAAATCACATTTCCGACAATGATCGTATCAGCAACCTCTTTCATTGCTTGTGCTTTTTCATATGAATCAATCCCACCACCGTAAAAAAGACGGGTCTCTTTGAGTTCATCCTTCATTGCTTTGATGATTTCTCTATCACCATACATGCCGCTGTATTCTGCGTATAAAACCGGCAGGCGATAAAAATGCTCAGCCATATAAGCATAGGCTCTTGCATCTTCTTTTGTTGGTAAGTAACAAGCTGTTTTTTGATACACCTTAGATGCTGGGTTAAAGATACAATAACCTTCAATCACCATATCCGCTAAATCTAAGTATGGATAAAAAGTTTTAATCGCTTCATGGTGAATATCTAAAAACCATTTTTTATCCTGACTGTTAAAGACAATTGGAATTAAATAAGCATCAAATCCCGGAACAACGGCTTGCATAGTTGACACCTCTAAAAAGACAGGTAAATCAAACTCACTTGTTCTTAAATATAAATCAATCACATTATCTGCAGTAATCTTATCTGTTCCACCAATAATAAAACCATCTGTAAGTGACGCTGCCAAACGACTTAATTCTAAATCAGTCACTTCTTTAGCAGGATCTAGTTTAAATAAATGCGTTAATTCATTTAACTTTTTGCGCATAATTTTAACTCCTTTTTACTCGTCTCTCTTAGTATACCAAAAATCACGCTTTGGCATGAGTAAAATGTCAAATAAAAAAAGCAATCTTACTTCATTTTTTGAAGTAAGATTACTTTTCTAGGTCCTCACTAAGACGTGATAAAACCGTTTTATATCCGCCACTTCCGTAAGTTAAAGCACGTCTGACACGTGAAATTGTCGCTGTTGATGCCTTTGTTTCAGCTTCAATTTCATTATAGGTTGCACCTTCATTTAACATTTTTGCAACCTGAAAGCGTTGTGCTAATGCTTGTATTTCATTCATTGTTGCGATATCATCAAAGAATTTATAATATTCTTCTTTTCCTTCTAACATTTTCATTGCCTCAAATAATTGATCAAGTTGCTTACTTCTTAACTTATCGATTTGCACCTTAAGCTCCCCCTTACTCCGCGCTAAAATTCGTTTGGATGCGATCGATTCCTATCTCATCTGGAATAATATTAATCCATGTTTTACCTGGAATAAAGCCGACATCTAACTCTTCTTTCACTGGAATAATTTTACCACCTTCATTTATCCAGTCAACTTTTTGTGCTTTTCCTTTTTGAAAAAGCATGCCTTTTCCACCAGAAGTAAGATCAATAAATCGTCTGCCTTCATCATCAATAATTGAGTGCTTAGCTTCAATAACAAAAACATTATCAAGTAAAACGGGCTCATCTGAGTCTAGCTCAACTGTTTGTTCTTTTTCAAAGCGACTGTATTTCGCTTGTTCTGAATCATATTTATAGCTAATTAAAGGATCATTTGAACTTGAATAAGGAACTTGAAATTCAGTCACTGACTCTCCAATCAAGTCTTCACCGTCGATAAAAGGAAGTGCAGTCGTTTGATTAGTTAAGTCATAGCTAAGCTTTTCTGCTTGATCAAAAACAGCAGCATATTGCAAGTAAGAATTATGTGGTGCTCGTCTAAAGCTTTCACGCTTAAATAAAACACCATTATCATCATATTTTGCACCATTTAAATAGTCGACACCGGAGTCATCTAAAATTTTCTGAATAAACTTAGCTGAACCATGATACACATAGATGGCATCATAGGCTTTAGCAAGATCAAAAAAGTACTCTCTTGCACTCCTGACCGGTCCTACAACATCAGGTTCTTCACTTTGATAGATTGCCATAAAACGAGTAATATTTCCTTCTGCTAGGGCTTCGATAACCAAATCAGCCTGAGAGAGCCCTGACTGAGGACGTGCTTCATTTTGATTATTCACCATGACCGCGACAGGGCGATTGATTTCCCCTTGAGCCTCGAGTCCTGTTAATGGATAGTTTTCGACTTCTTTTGTTTCTTCTTGTGACGCGGGTGAACAACTTACTAAGAGTCCAATCATTAAACTTAAAATCACCAAACGTTTCATCCAGTCTTCCTCCTTATTTAGCGCATATTAGCAGGAACAATTGTTTTACGCTTTAAAACATCATAAATTCCTTGCTCTGTAATACGCACATAGGGCAGGTGAGTTGCAGATAGAAAGATTAAATTAAAAATCGGATGTTCTTTCTGATAACCAAATGATTTCAATAATTCATTTAACTTTGCTTCCTTCTCGATTAACTGCTCCATACCACCTACAAACATTGTACCATTTAATTGTAAATTAAGTTCATAGATTATTTCCCCAGCATGAGAAAGTACAATCCCACCACCAATCGCCTTCATCCGCTTCCATGCACGTAACATATCTTGTTTATTTTTCCCGATTATTACGACATTTCCATTGGTTGAAATCGATGTTGCAAGTCCACCTACACTTGTAAAATTACGGATGACCGTATTAACACGCCAACTACCTTGACGATTAATGACAAGTAAAAATGCATCATTTGAATCCTCTGGTAACAAATCAGCTGTAATATCGGTTGGTACAGGGTAAGCTTTCAGAGTGATGTCATCAACTACTTCTAAACCAATAGGAATAGAAAATTGCAGGTCGTCTGCTGTTACATCCCAATCATATGTGATTGGCTCCATTGCAAACATTGGCCAGTTCATCTGCTCTTTAAATTGATTTAAAACCCCATCCCTTACAATCCACTCACCCTTAGCAATCACACTAAGTGGTGTTGGGTCATGGGCATCATATAATATATTTAGATGTGCGATTTTTCCCGGTGCAATACTGCCAAATACATCATCTAAACCATAATGTTTAGCTGTATTATAAGATCCCATTCGGTAAGCTTCAATCGGTGGTATTCCCTGATCGATTGCAATTTGAATACACTGATTAATTAAGCCACCCTTTAATGTATGAGGAGCTGAAGCGTCTGTTGTAAAACTGATATTATCAAAGTAGTCTAAACCTGTTTTTTCAAGTTCAGATAAAATCTCTGCCATGTGTGGGTAAAGAGAAGACTCTCTTAAGGTCACATGGTAACCTTGTTCGATTCGTTCATAGGCTTGCTGGCCTGTTTTTGCTTCATGATCACTGGTCACACCTAATAGTTTCATCTTCATTAGCATTTCTTCAGATGCATTAATTAAGTTTCCCTCAATAGGTTTCTTTAACTTTTTAGTTTCCTGAATCCAGTAAAGCAAACGGTCATCTCCATCTAATAAATGAGCTGATGAGGTTAACTCACCCCCGAGCACAATGGATGGATGCGAAAGCCACTTTAATAAATCTTCTTTTTCAATCTGATCCCCTTCAACATGAAGCGATGTCTGAGCATCATAACGGCCCCACCAAAACATTGAGACTGGCAAAGCTTCAAAATAATCCAAGAGTGATAACGCTTTCTTTTTATCCTTTAAATTAATCAACGTTAAGTTATCGTTGATGAGGGTTGTTGTCCCATAGTGAGCTGCGTGATGTGCCAACTCTTCGGGGTTATATAATAAAAAAGGATGTGCGTGGGGTTCAATATAACCTGGTACAATATATTGACCGACACAATCAACCATTTCAACATCTGTCGTGTCTTTTGGCAAGTTTTTTCCTACATAGATAATTCGATCTTTGTAAATCCATATATGTGCATTCGTCCATTTCTTCGTGTACACATTTAAATACCTACCATCTTTTAGAATAAGAGTAGGTTGAATTGTTTCGTCTAGGACCGCGACATGCTCACGTAAATCCTTATTCCTCCAAAATCTATTTTCTTCAATCATATTACCAACGCTCCAATAACTTAAGATATACTTATATTAACACACTTCTTACTATTTTTATGCATATTTTTGAACGACTTGTGACAGATAGATTTAAGTAATTTAAAAAATTAAAAAGCAATAAGAAAAAGTTACCTAAAGTTCGACTTTAGGTAACTTTTTGCTTATCTACTAATATCAGTTCGATAAAAGAAGTCATCTGACTCATCAAAAACATCAAGATAGTTATAAGCCTTATCTGCTGCTTCAGCTAAATCTTTTCCTGTACTTCCAACAAGTAAGACGCGTCCACCATTTGAAACCAGTCCTTCTTTTGTTTGTTTCGTTCCTGCTTGAACGACAAATGTGTCTTGACTCACTTCTTTTTTAGGAATTAAAATTCCTTTTTCATACTCACCTGGATAACCTTTAGATGCAACCACTACACCTACACAGGCTTGATTTTTCCATTCGAGTCCTGGATCTTTACCCTCCATGACATCGAGAATGACTTGAACGAGATCATTTTTAAGTAGGGGTAAGACAACTTGGGTTTCAGGATCACCAAAACGTGTATTAAACTCGATTACTTTTGTGCCTGAGTCTGTCTGCATTAAACCTGCATATAAAATACCTGTAAAAGGACGACTAGCCTTCATCAGACCATCTGCTGCCTTTTGCAAGACATGTTCAGTTGTGTAAGCTAAAATATCTTCAGTGATATCTGGAACTGGCGCAAATGATCCCATACCACCTGTATTTGGTCCTTGGTCATGGTCATAGGCACGCTTATGGTCACGAGCTGCTAACATAGGAAAGACATTACTCTCATGAACAAAGGCAATAAGCGAAAATTCACGACCGTCTAAGAATTCTTCAACAACAATTTTTTGTCCCGCCTCAGCAAAGGCTTTTTCTACCATCATTTCATCAATGGCATTTAAGGCTTCTTCAACTGTTGTCGCAACAATCACACCTTTTCCTTCAGCTAAACCATCTGCTTTAATTACAATTGGTGCGCCCTCTTCTTTTATGTATGCTTTTGCTTTTTCGGCCTCTGTAAATGTCTCATATTTAGCCGTTGGAATGCCTTCTTTAACCATAAACTCCTTAGCAAAGCTCTTACTTCCTTCAAGAATGGCTGCATTTTTACGTGGTGCAAAAATCTTCAAGCCTGCTGCTTCAAATGCATCAGCAATTCCTGCATTCAGAGGATTTTCAGGACCAACAATTGTTAAATCAATGGCTTCTGCCTTGGCAAAATCAATCAATTTATCAATTTCCATCTCATCAATGGCTACACATTCAGCAAGCTCTTCCATGCCCCCATTCCCCGGCGCTGCAAAAACTTTACTGACACGACTACTTTTCACTAAGTGCATAATTACACTATGTTCACGACCCCCACGGCCGACAACTAATATTTTCATTTATATACACCCTTTATCTTTTAATGTTTAAAGTGACGCATCTTTGTGACAACCATCGCAACCTTATTTTCATTGCATACATCAATTGATTCTTGATCCCGCTTAGAACCACCTGGTTGAATAATCGCTGTCACACCCGCCTCAATCGCTCGCGTGACTGTATCTGGCATTGGAAAGAAGGCATCTGAGGCAAGACTTGCTCCTTTTGCCTTATCTTTTGCTTGTTCGATTGCAATTTCAGCTGCACCAATTCGGTTCATCTGACCGGCTCCGATACCAACCGTCTGATTATCTTTAGCAAGTACAATAGCATTTGATTTCACATGCTTAACCGCATTCCAAGCAAACAATAAATCCTCTATTTCTTCTTCTGTCGGAGCAATCTCTGTAACAACTTCTAAATCATCACGGGTAATTCTGCCATTGTCATTTGTTTGAACGAGCATACCGCCTTTAACAGATGTCATTTTTTCATAGACATCAATGTCACCTTCCATTGGAATTGTTAATAGGCGAATATTTTTCTTCTGGCTTAAAATTTCTAAGGCTTCAGCTGAAAAACTCGGTGCAATCACGATTTCTAAGAAAATCTCACTCATTTGCTTAGCTGTATCAAGATCGACCTCACGATTTACAGCGATAATCCCACCAAAAATAGAAATTGGATCTGCATCATAAGCACGCTTAAATGCTTGAGTTAAATCAGTTGCTAAACCAATTCCACATGGGTTCATATGTTTAACAGCCACAGCAGCGGCCTGTTCATATTCTAAGACGATCTCTAAAGCCGCATTTGCATCTTGAATATTATTATATGAGAGCTCTTTTCCATGAAGTTGTTTAGCCGTTGCCAAGCTTACCCCTTGGTAGTTCGGTATCTCATAGAATCTCGCTTCTTGATGTGGATTTTCACCATAACGCAAAGCCTGAACTTCTTCAAAAGTACGGGTTAAAGTCGGTGTAAACAGTTCACCTGTCTTCTCTGTAAAGTATTGAGCAATCATGGCATCATAGTGAGCTGTGTGTCGAAAGACTTCAGCTGCAAGTTCGAGCCTTGTTTCTTTTGTTAGTTCCTTATTTTTTAATGCTTCAAGCAGCCAATTATACTTGGCCGGATTAACAATGACTGCAAGGTCTTCATAGTTTTTAGCTGCAGCACGTAACATGGTCGGTCCACCTATATCAATATTTTCAATCACTTCTTCATGAGAAACTCCTGCTTTTGCAAGGGTCTCTTTAAAGGGATAAAGGTTGACGACAAGGAGGTCAATTAAACCGATCTCATTTGCCTGAAGCTCAGCTAAATGTTCCTTTGATGAACGTTTAGCAAGCAAGCCGCCATGTATGTTTGGATGAAGTGTTTTGACTCTGCCACCTAAAATTTCAGGAAAACCAGTAATCTCATCTACTGCAACCGCATCAAGACCTGCTTCTGTAAGCGTCCTTAAGGTCCCACCTGTTGAGAGAATCTCATAGCCTAAATCAATTAACCCACTTGCAAATTCAATAATACCTGTTTTATCTGATACACTAATCAATGCGCGTTTAGTCACTTAGAAAACTCCTTATTTTTTCATTAATTTACTTAATACACGTGGAAATAAATTATGTTCAACTTGTTGAATACGTTCTTGTAATGACTCAGATGTGTCATTTGGAAACACTGTGACAGCTTCCTGGGCAATAATTGGCCCCGTATCAATTCCTTCATCTACATAATGAATTGTTACGCCTGACACTTTCACGCCTGCTTTTAAAGCTTGGCCGACAGCATCGATTCCTGGAAATGACGGAAGTAGAGAAGGGTGAATATTAATGATCTTTCCCTCATACTCTTTTAAAATCGTCTCGCCAATCACACGCATATAACCTGCAAGGACAATCCACTCGACACGTGCACGCTTGAGTTTTTCAAGAAGTTCTGCCTCATACTCCTGCTTATTTTTATATTTATCTGCTTCAAAAACAATTGTTTGAACGCCGTATGACGCTGCTTTTCCAATAACATGTGCTTTAGGTTTATCACTCACCAGTCTCACGACATCAAAGTTTCGGTGGGGTGATTCCATAATTGCCTCGAAATTACTTCCTGTTCCTGATGCAAAGACCGCTACATTCGCTCTTTCTTCCATACTCACTTAAAATGAACCCCCTCTTTATTGATAATGTGTCCCATTTCAAAAGCTTTCTCACCTGATGCCTTTAGGCTTTCAAGGACAACTGGCAGGTCTTCTTTTGCAACAGCAAGTGCCATTCCAACTCCCATATTAAAGACACCATACATATCTTCATCCGAAATATTAGCCTCTTTTTGAATAAAGCTTAAAACCTCAGGCACCTCCCAAGTTGAAGGATCAAGTTCAACACCAAGACCAGCATTTAACATGCGTGGAAAGTTCTCATAGAAGCCCCCACCTGTTACATGTGTGATTCCCTTAATGTTTACTTTTTCTCTGACTGACTTAATCGCCTTTGCATAAATACGTGTAGGAGCCATAACCGCCTCGCCTAAACTTGTTGACAAGCCATCGTATTTTTTCTGTAAATCTAAATCTTTAATGACTTGCCTCACGAGGGAATAACCGTTTGAATGGATCCCACTTGATGCAAGACCAACTAACACATCACCAGCTTCAACTTCTTTCCCTGTAATTAACTCTGACTTCTCTGCAATCCCAACTGCAAAACCAGCTAAGTCATATTCATTCTCACCATACATCCCAGGCATTTCAGCTGTTTCTCCGCCAATTAAAGCGGCGCCTGACTGAAGGCAACCCTCTGCTACGCCTGAAACAATTTGCTCAATGACTTCCGGTTTATTACGTCCCGTTCCGATATAATCAAGGAAAAAAAGTGGATCTGCACCTTGAGCTACAATATCATTGACACACATAGCTACAAGATCAATTCCAATTGTGTCATGCTGATCTAATTCAAATGCAAGCATTAATTTTGTCCCGACACCATCTGTTCCGGAGACTAAAACAGGTTCTTTATAGTCTGTCTTTGATAAATCAAACAGGCCTGCAAAAGCACCTAAAGCACCGAGCACTTCTGGACGATTTGTTCGTTCAACGTGCTTTTTCATTCGTTCGACTGCTTCATATCCCTTTTCAACATCTACACCAGCTTGTTTATACACATTCGCCATTTTATTCGCTCCTAATCGTCATTTCTTAACCCTATTATATAATAGTTTTTTATCTTATTTAAGTCTTTTTAATACTTCCGGTAAAAATCTTTACGCCGGTCATTTTCTAAAACAGGATAGTCTCCCGTAAAACAAGCTGTACATAGCCCTTGATTAATTGTGTCATCTTTAACAACCGCCTTTTGCATCCCTTCAGGTGAAAGAAATGCTAAGCTATCTGCCTCAATTAATTGACACATCTCTTCATTGGAATAATTGGCAGCAATCAGCTCTTCTTTTGTTGACATATCAATCCCATAAAAACAAGGATTCTCAATTCGGGGTGAAGCAATGCGAACATGAACTTCTTTTGCTCCCGCCTCTTTTAATAAACGAACAATTCGCCTACTCGTCGTTCCACGGACAATCGAATCATCAATCATGACAATCTTTTTACCTTCAATAATTCCCCGAACAGGTGAGAGCTTCATCTGAACACCCTGCTCTCTTAATTCTTGAGAAGGTTGGATAAATGTCCGGTTAATATAACGATTCTTAATGACACCCATCTCATAAGGTAAACCCAGATGTTCTGCGTAACCAATCGCTGCAGAAATACTCGAATCAGGAATCCCCGTGACAATATCAGCATCTAAAATTGGATGCTCTTTAGCTAACTCAAATCCCATACGTTTACGAGCTGCGTGAACATTAACATGGTTTAAGTCACTGTCTGGACGTGAGAAATAGACATATTCCATCGCACACATCTTACGTGGTTCACGGAGTAGAAAACGCGTCGACTTAATCCCTTGGTCACTAATCGTAAGTAATTCACCTGGTAAAATTTCGCGCTCATAGCTTGCACCGACAATACTAAAAGCACATGTCTCAGAAGCAACGACATAAGCATCACCTATTTTTCCAAGTGAAAGTGGACGAATTCCCCGCGGGTCTAGTGCAACATACATTTTTTCTTCAGTTAAAACTAAATAAGCATAAGCACCTTGGACATATTTTAAGGCTTCAATAATTGATTCTTCAGTTGTGCCTTGATCATTTTTTTTCATTAAATGTGCTAGTAGCTCCGTGTCAGATGTAGTTTGTAAGATACTCCCAGAGTCCTCGAGGCGTTTACGTAAGCTTTTCGAGTTTACAAGCTCACCATTATGTGCAATGGCTGTACTTCCTTCAAGCGTCCTAAACATAAAGGGTTGTACATTATCAAAATTCCCATCATCTTGTGTGGCATTACGCACATGACCGATTGCTGCATGGCCTGCATAGTTTTCAAAATCAAAACGTTTAAAAACGTCATTAACAAGGCCCACATCTTTATGCAGTTTTAGGCGTTCGCCATTTGTCACAACAATTCCTGCTCCATCTTGTCCACGATGTTGCTGCGCATGCAAGCCGTAATATGTGATTTCAGCTGCTTTTTTATGTCCCCATACTCCAAACATGTTGGTCTCCTCTTAACTATTTGATTTCAAACGATTAGCAATACTGTCTTGCCATAATTGTTTGAGTGATTTAACTGACTCATTGATGACTTCTTTTTCAAATAATTCAACACGATACTTCCCATCATCTGTCACCCTACCGAGTAATTCAAAATCTGTGAATGTCTCTTCAAAAGCTTTTTGATTTTCTTTGTTGACTGTCACGATAAAACGCGATTGCGTCTCACTAAATAGCATTTTAGTTAAATCACTTCTGAAATTAACTGCCACACCGAGTCCTTCTGACCGCATAGCCATCTCAGCTAAAGCAACACCTAAACCACCCTCAGCTACATCTTCACTCGCAGTAATTAAACCTTTTCTAATTGCTTCAAGTAAAGTTTTCTGACGCGCCTTTTCAACTGCTAAATCTATGTGAGGTGCCGGCCCTTCGTATGTTTCATTTAAAACATTTTGTAACTCGCTGCCACCAAATGATTCATCTGTTTGCCCAATAACATAGACTAAATCATCTTTTTCTTGGAAAGAATTCGCTGTAATATCTGCTAAGCTGGCAAACAATCCGACCATTCCGATAATCGGCGTAGGGAAAATCGCCTCACCTTCAGACTGGTTATACATTGATACGTTCCCACTAATTACTGGCACACCCAGAGTCTCACACGCTTCGCTAATTCCATTAATGCTTTCTTCCATCTGCCAAAAAACTTCTTTATTAGTTGGATTTCCGTAGTTTAATCCATCTGTAATTGCGAGTGGCTTTGCACCTGATGCAACAATATTTCGCGCCGCTTCTGCAACAGCAATCTTACCACCTTCTTTAGGATCTAAATAAATATAACGTGAGTTACTGTCCGTTGTAATAGCAATGGCCTTATCACGGTCACCAATCTGAACGATGGCTGCACCAGAACCTGCCTTACTTAAGGTTTGATTATTAATGTTTGAATCAAATTGCTCATACACCCAGTTTTTACTTGCAATTGTCTCTTGTTGAAGTAAAGTCTTTAACATTTCTGCATGATCACTTACCTCTGGAGTAGCAAGCTCCATCTCTTTAAACTTCTGATAATAAGCCGCTTCCTTTTTCGGTAAATAATAAACCGGTGCATCCTTATCTAGGGCATCAACCGGAATATCTGCCCAAACTTTTCCTTCATGTTCAATCCGGAAGACTTTTTCTTCAATAACCTCACCAACAACTGCTGCTTCAACATCATGAGCTGCAAATAGGTCTAGAAATTCTTTTTCTTCACCCTTTTTAACAACAAGTAACATGCGCTCCTGAGTTTCTGAAAGCATCATTTCATAAGCTGACATCTTGTCTTCATTTTGTGGGACTAAATCTAAATTAAGTAACATACCCGTCCCAGCTGCACTTGCCATCTCACTACCTGATGATGTTAAACCAGCCGCTCCCATATCTTGCATCCCAATTAAATGGTCTGACTCAATTGCCTTCAAGCAAGCCTCAATGAGTCTCTTTTCTAAATGTGGATTACCAGCTGCAGGCTTTGCATCTTCAGAGATATCATCATCTGATGAGTGGGTTGCTCCGTGAATTCCGTCACGACCTGTTTTAGCTCCTGCATAAATCACTGAGTTACCAACACCAGCTGCAATTCCTTTTTGAATATCATCATGATCAATTAAACCTACGACCATGGCATTGACAAGTGGGCTATCTTTGTAGCATGCATCAAATTGAATCTCTCCACCAACAGTCGGAACACCCACATTATTACCATAATGAGCCATTCCACGCACGACCTCTTTGAATAAATAAGCCGTTCGCTCATTATCAATCGGACCAAAACGAAGGGAATTCATTGCCGCAATCGGACGTGCTCCCATCGAGAAAACATCACGTAAAATTCCACCAATCCCTGTTGCTGCTCCCTCAAATGGGTTAATACGTGATGGGCTGTTATGACTTTCCATTTTAAAGACAACCGCTTCATTATCTCCGATATCAACAACACCCGCTCCCTCGCCCGGACCTACTAGGACATGAGCTGCTTTTGTCGGAAACTTACTTAACAGTGGTTTAGACGTTTTATAGCTACAGTGCTCTGACCACATAACGGAAAAAATTCCGGTCTCAGTATAGTTTGGATGGCGTCCAAGAATTTCTTTTGCTCGATTGTATTCGTCTTCTGTTAAGCCCATTTCTAAATAGACTTTATTTTCTTCGACTGCTTCTGGTGACATATGGTGTGGCATCTTATTAATCCCCTTTATAATGAATTATATTTATCTTTAATCTTTTCAATTGCTTGATCATCAGCTGCTAAAAAAGTTATATGGCCCATTTTCCGTTCAGGCTGTGCTTCTTTTTTACCATATAAATGAACATATGCCTCTTTTAACTCTTTCATAGCCTTCAGTGCTTGCTCTAAATCCTTTCCTAAAACATTGATCATCAATGCCTTTTCTTTCTGCTCAACCTCCATAAGTGGTAAGTTACAGATTGCTCGGATATGTTGGTTAAACTGTGACACATTACAAGCTTCAATCGTATAATGTCCTGAGTTATGCGGACGTGGTGCAAGTTCATTAATAAATATTCCATCATTAATGACAAATAGCTCAATAGTAAATGTACCAACAAGATCTAAAGCATCTGCTAGTGAACGTGTCGCAACCCTCACTTTATTTAAAACTGACTCACTGACAGCTGCAGGCGCAATGGTCTCTTTTAAAATATGATTTTCATGTGTGTTTTCAGCAAGTGGGAAAATAACCGTGTCGCCTGCTTGTGAACGAGTAAAGACAACCGAAACTTCCTTATCAAATGGAATAAAGCGTTCAACAAGATAAACTTTATCATCTTCAATAAAATCATAAGCTAAAGGCAAATCAGACTTAGTCTTAATTTGCATCTGACCCTTTCCATCATAACCTCCACGTGCAGTCTTTAAGACCGCTGGCAGCTCAATCTGATCGAGCACAATCTCTGCTTCTTTTTTAGAGCGAATAATGACAAAGGGTGAGACAGGCAAACCAAGTTCAACTAAAAGCTCTCTTTCTGCTTCCCTATTTTGTGTCACACGAAGTGCCTCAGTCCCTTGTGGAAGTTTACCCACTGCTTCAATATACTTAGCTGTTTCTAAATCAATATTTTCAAATTCATATGTAACGACATCACTTTTTTCTGTTAACTCTTTAATCGCCTCTAAATCATCGTAAGCTGCAATAATTTGTTCATCTGATACCTGAGCTGCCGGACAATGAGCTGTTGGATCTAAAATAATGACATCATAACCCATATACTTCGCCTCAATTGCCATCATTCTCCCGAGCTGTCCGCCCCCAATAATTCCAATAACAGCCGGAGGTAAGAGTCGCTTATTTTCTCGCAAGTTCATCCCTCATTTCAGTGACATTTTCACGCATGTTTTCACGATAGACTTCTAATTTTTCTGAAATACTTGAGTCATAAACACTTAAAATCTGCGCTGCAAAAATACCAGCATTCTTTGCCCCCGCCTTACCAATTGCCATCGTTGCAGTCGGGACACCGCCCGGCATTTGAACAATTGATAAAAGCGAATCCATACCCTTTAAAGCACGTGACTCAACAGGTATACCGATGACAGGTAAAGTTGTCTTAGAGGCCACCATTCCTGGCAAATGGGCTGCACCACCTGCCCCTGCAATAATCACCTCAAGTCCACGCTCACGCGCAGTCTCAGCATAAACAAATAAATCATCTGGAGTCCGGTGGGCTGAAATAATCTCCTTTTCATAATCAATCCCAAGCTCAGTTAAAACACTTGTCGCATGCTCCATCGTTGGCCAGTCAGAAATACTTCCCATAATCACACCAACTTTAACCATTCTATCCTTCCCCCTTAAAACAAAATAAAATGCCTATTCAACTTTGCATCAGCCTGCGAAGACGAATAGACATAAAAGAACGAAAAATCGCATTGATTTTCCATTTTATTTTATATTCAATCTTCCATAGTCTAGCATTTACGGTGCTAGGTAGAAACCTTAAGCCTTATCCTTATTTTATATGGAATTTAAATGTAGCTTTCAACCTTATTAATTATAGCAAATTTTGAATTTACTCGTCAATCTAATACCGAGCTTACTTAAGCTATAAATTCAACTGTTCTTATTTTGTTCATTTTCTGATGAACTTTCTTCTTGTTCAATTTCAACACCCGGAATCGCCTCATCCGGTAAGTTTAACTTTGGATTACGTTTTTTAACCTGCTTGACCCAGAAGCCACCTTGAATTGCTTTTGGTTCATAGGAAATAATAAATGCTTGAGGATCGACCTCCGTAATCGCATTGTATAAAGAAAGTTCTCGCTTCCTCGGCGCTAGCACTTGCAGTGATAAGCGCTCACCATCTAATCCTTGTGACTTCCAGCTTGTCACCCCAAACCCTTTAGCACGCAAACTTTCTGTAAAAGCGAGTTCAGGCTTCATTGACACCACATTCACGGTAATGTAACCAAGCGCAAGCCGTTCTTCAATATGTGAACCAATGATAATTCCAATCGCAAAACCAATCGCATAAGCAGCGATATTTTGAATGCCATCCAGATTGTCTAAGACGATACTCAAACCTAAAATATAGACGACCATTTCAAAGATACTAACTAAAGCTGCGACATAGCGCTTCCCTTTCAAGGTTAAAATCATTCTCACAGTCGAAAGGGAAACATAAACAATATTCACAGATAAAATAATTAACACGACAACAAATGCATTCTCCAAAACAATCATCCTTTCAAACTAT
>JASLIE010000201.1 GCA_030152985.1 Bacillaceae bacterium | reverse complement strand
ATGAGAGAATCAGGCGAACCGACTCCCATGAGATATCTAGGTTTATCTGCTGGCATAATCGGAGTAGTGTAACTTAAGACATCATACATAACCGATTTGGGTTCACCAACAGACAAACCACCAATTGCATAACCCGGGAAATCCATCGCAATTAAATCTTTCGCACTTTGTTTTCTTAAATCTTCAAACTCGCCGCCTTGAATAATCCCAAATAAACCTTGTTCATTCGGACGTTTATGTGCTTTTAAGCTTCTTTCAGCCCAACGTGTTGTACGTTCAACAGATGCTTTCATGTATTCATAACTTGCTGGATACGGCGGACATTCGTCTAAGGCCATCATAATATCTGGTCCTAAATCATTTTGTATTTGCATCGCTTTTTCAGGTGAAAAAAATAACTTTTCACCACTTAAGTGATGTCTAAAATAAACACCTTCTTCTTCGATTACTCGGTTATCACTTAAGCTAAAGACTTGAAAACCACCTGAATCAGTTAATATCGGGTGCTTCCAATTCATAAACTTATGTAAACCGCCTGCTTCTTTAATAATATCTTCACCCGGTCTTAACCATAAATGATAGGTGTTTGCTAAAATAATTTGAGCTTCCATAGCTTCTAAATCCTCTGGACTCATTGTTTTAACAGTTGCAAGCGTACCTACTGGCATAAACATTGGAGTATCAAATGTACCATGTGGCGTATGAACCTTACCGAGCCTTGCCCCTGTTTGCTTACATGTTTTAATTAATTCATATTTAATTGGCATGCTTTAATCCCCCTTAGTTATAAACATTGCATCTCCAAAGCTAAAAAAACGATATCTTTCTTTCACTGCTTCTTTATAAACATCAAGAATTGTTTCTTGGTCAACAAGGGCACTAATTAACATGAGTAAAGTAGATTTAGGTAAATGAAAGTTTGTTAACAAACCATCGATCGCTTGATATTGATAAGGTGGATAAATAAATATATTTGTCCAACCCTGACTTGCTTTAAATTGATTAAACTCTTGATAGTTGGTTTCTAAGACACGCGTTGAAGTTGTTCCAACACTAATAATTCGATTACCCGTTTTTTTAGCCTGATTTAAGATTCCAGCGGTTTCTTCTGAAATCTCATAGTATTCAGCGTGCATCTCATGTGCTTCGACTGAACTCACATTAACCGGCCTAAAAGTGCCTAAGCCGACATGCAGTGTGACGTAACAAATATTAACTCCTTTATTTTTTATCTTGTTTAAAATGTCTTTAGTGAAATGTAGGCCTGCTGTTGGTGCTGCTGCAGAACCCGTTTCTTTTGCATAGACTGTTTGATAACGTTCCTCATCTTCTAACTTTTCTTTTATATAAGGGGGTAAGGGCATTTCACCTAATTCACTTAGAATTTCTAATAAAATTCCATCATAAATTAACTCGACCCTTGCTCGCCCTTCTGGCAATTTTTCTAAACACTCAGCACGTAATTTCCCGTCTCCAAATGAAATTACCGTACCTGGGTGAACTTTTTTAGCTGGTTTCAAAAGAACCTCCCAAATATCCGCTTCACTTTCATGCAAGAGGAGGAGTTCAATTTTTGCTTGTGTATCTTCTTTTTCGCCAATTAGGCGCGCAGGTAAAACACGCGTATTATTTAATACAAGCGTATCACCCGCTTTTAAATAGTTTATAATCTCTGGAAACTCAGTATGTGTTCTTTCTTTTGTTTTCCCATTTAAAATAAGAAGTCGTGAGGCTTCTCTCTTTTTTAAGGGCTTTTGTGCAATTAATTCTTCTGGTAAATCAAAATCAAATTCATCTACATTCATATTTTTACCCCGTTTACCTTAATTTTAATCTTCTTCATAGGTGATACCAAAGTGCTCATAGGCTTTTTGAGTAGCAATACGTCCTCGAGACGTTCGCTTTAGAAAGCCTATCTGCATTAAATAAGGCTCATAAACATCCTCAATCGTTTGTGACTCCTCACTAATTGTCGCTGCTAGGGTATCTAAACCAACAGGACCACCTTTAAAACCTTGAATAATTTCTTTTATGAGTTTGTGATCAATATGATCTAACCCTTCTTTATCAACTTGAAGCATCTCAAGCGCATCACGTGTTGTTTCTAAGCTTATTTCAATTTCACCCCGAACTTGTGCAATATCCCTTACTCTTTTTAAAAGTCTATTTGCAATACGCGGAGTCCCACGTGAACGACGCGCAATCTCTTCAGCAGCCTCACTTGAAATTGAAGTTTCAAAAATTTGAGCAGTACGTTCAACAATTGTGATCAAATCTTCTGTTTCGTAATACTCAAGACGACTTAAGACACCAAAGCGATCTCTTAAAGGCGCACTTAATAAACCTGATCGAGTTGTTGCTCCGACTAGAGTAAATGGGGGTAAGTCTATCCTTACAGAACGTGCACTTGGTCCTGTACCAATGACAATATCTAAAAAGTAATCCTCCATAGCAGGATAGAGGACCTCTTCTACCGTACGCGGTAAACGATGAATCTCATCAATAAAAAGCACGTCTCCCGGTTCAAGCGACGATAAAATAGCTGCTAAGTCTCCCGCACGTTCAATCGCAGGTCCAGATGTCGTTCTAAATTCAACACCCATTTCATTTGCAATAATGGCTGCAAGTGTCGTTTTTCCTAGTCCAGGAGGCCCATACAATAACACATGATCTAGAGCTTCACCACGCATTTTTGCTGCCTCAATAAAAATCTCAAGATTTGTTTTCGCCTTTGTTTGACCAATATACTGTTTTAATGTCGTTGGTCGTAAACTTAACTCGACTTCATTTTCTTCATCTTGTTTTTCACCCGAAATAATTCTTTCATCCATTCTTTTGCCCCACCTTTATTTTTTCACAAGTAAGGATAAACCTAACTTGATCATTTCATCTACTGAAGTCAGGTTTGATGCTCTTAGTTCAGGACGTATTTTACTAAGCTCTTGTTGTGTATAACCAAGTGACAGAAGCGCTTCTTCTGTTTCACTTAAACTTTGATTGCCTTGTTCTGGCTTGGCTGCTTCTAAATCAAGTGTGAGAAGAGAGGTGAGTTTACCTTTTAGATCGAGTATAATTTGTCTTGCAGTTTTCTTCCCTACTCCTGGAAATTGAGTTAGGTATTTTTCATCTTCTTCCTCAACCGCATAAATGAACTCATTTACATTGACAGTTCCCAAGATATTAATTGCACTTTTTGGTCCAATTCCTGAGACAGAAATCAATTTTATAAATAGATTTTTTTCATCTTCTGTTTTAAATCCATAAAGACTTTGAATATCTTCTCTAACGTGATGATAAGTATAAACTAATCGTTCTTGATTCAAATCATTCTGAAAATCATAGGGATTTGCACAGTTTATCTCATAACCGATTCCACCGACATCGATAATGATAAAACCTTCTTGAATCGATGTTACTTTTCCATTTATATATGCAAACATTTAGTTGCTCCTTTTATTTTAAGATTCTTCTAAGTTATGATGAATATCTTGAACATCCTCTGATTCTTCAAGTGCCTCGACTAATTGTAACATTGTTTCTGTATCTTCTTTTGATGCTGAAACATAAGTCTGTGGAATGAGTGTAATTTCTGAGCTTTCAATTTCGTAACCAGCTTCTGTTAAATGAGTTTTTAAAGCTTCGAAGTCTTCAGCTTCTGAATAGATTTCAAAGACGCCTGATTCATATTCAATTTCTTCAGCGCCACCTTCAATAGCTTCAAGTGTTAATTCATCTTCATCAATTTTTTCATCTTCGTTTAAGATAACTAGATAGCCTTTTCGATCAAACATAAATGATACAGAACCTGTTGTACCAAGATTTCCACCATTCTTACTAAAGGCATGACGGAGTTCAGCAGCTGTACGGTTTCGATTATCTGTTAAAACATGAACAATCACAGCAATTCCACTCGGGCCATAACCTTCATAGGTCATTTCTTCATAAGTAACACCCTCAAGTGTCCCTGTTGCTTTCTTTATTGCTCGTTCTATATTATCATTCGGCATGTTATCTGCTTTCGCTTTTTCAACCGCTAACCTTAAACCTGGATTCATCTCAGGATCTCCGCCACCTTGTTTTGCTGCTGTATAGATTTGTTTAGCGTGGTGCATAAATAATTTACCACGTTTTTTATCTTGTGCACCTTTTCTTCTTTGTATGTTATGCCATTTAGAATGTCCTGCCATTTTCTATTCCTTCTTTCATTTTTTATTTTTAAATAAAAACTGTGGAGCAATCTTTCGTTTATGTTCAGACTTTTCATGTAAGTTTTTAATAATTGAAAAATCTTTTTCTGGTATTTCTTCACCATTTAAATGCGCATCAATCATCTCATAAGATGTACCCATTTCTTCTTCATCTGTCTGACCTTCCCATAGATCAGCACTCGGCTCCTTATCAATTACAGCCTGATATACGCCTAATTCTTTGGCCATCGTTTCTACTTCTGATTTAGTTAAATCTATGATAGGTTGAATATCAACTCCACCATCACCAAATTTAGTAAAATAGCCTGTGTACCATTCGGCTTGGTTGTCAGTTCCAACTACTAGATAATTAAAGTTTGTCGCTACTGCATAAAGTGTACTCATACGTAAACGTGCTCGTAAATTAGCGTCATTTAAGCGTGCATTTGCTTCTTCCCAACCCGAAATGCCTTGAATTGTTTCTAAAAGTGTCTGATGAGAGTCTGTCAAATCAATCACTTCTGTTTTAATTTGACTCATTTCTGCAACTTTATGTGCATGATCGATATCAGTTGGATTATTTTTAATTGGCATAATGACTGCTAAAGAGTTTTCAGGAAATGCTTTCTTTATTAAATGAGCGACAACTGCTGAGTCAAGACCTCCACTTAAGCCAACAACAAGCCCCTTTGTATGTGATTCTTCAACTTGTCTTCTAAGCCAGATAACCGTCTCATCTATAATTTTTTTCATTAAAGGTCACCACCTTCGTTTATTCTATATTATCACTTATTTAACTAAACTTAAATCAACTTTACGATTCATAAAAAAACGCTCTTCAAATAAGAGCTAGTTTAAAGTTAGCTCTTATTTGAAAAACGCTAATTAACATTAAATTTTTAAATTATAAACTGGAAATGTTCCGAGTAAATTAACTGAGCAACCTAAGGCTTCAAGTTCACCTTTAACACCTGGAAATAAAACATCATCAAAGGGTTCATTAACATCAATGATAAAGAAATAATTTCCGAGTCCCGTTTTCATTGGACGAGATTCTATCTTAGATAGGTTCATTTTTCTCCAAGCAAAAGCTGATAAAACTTGATGTAAAACGCCCGGTCTATCTTCAGGTAGTGTAATAAGTAAGGTTGTTTTTTCTTGATTTGATTCATGTCTTACCCTTACTTTTGTTTCATCTTTAGCTAAAACAACAAAACGCGTATGATTATTTGGGTAATCATGAATATTTGATTTCTTTACTTTTAAACCGTATTCTTGAGCAGCTAGGGTATTACCAATTGCTGCAATGGCGTCAGTACTTCTACTCACAATTTCAGCTGCACTTCCCGTCGAATCTGAATACTCAATTTGAGTGTTCGGCATATC
>JASLIE010000190.1 GCA_030152985.1 Bacillaceae bacterium | reverse complement strand
AGGAGCAAGAAGAAGCCCTTCGTATGGAACGTTTAAAAGAGGAGCAAGAAGAAGCTCTTCGTATAGAACGTTTAAAAGAAGAAGAGCAGGCAGAAATATTACGCCATGCAGAAGAATTAAAGAAGGCTGAACTTGAGGCTATGCGCCAAGCTGAAGAAAAGAAAAGAGAAGTTGAAGAGTTAAAAATAGCGCAAGCAGCAGCCGCAAAAAAAGAAAAGCTGACTCAGCTTGAGCTTGCAGAAAAACAAGCAATTCAAGAAGCAGAAGTTGCTCAGAAGTTAGCAGAAGAAGCCCTGATAAAAAAAGAAAAAGCTCAAGCAGCTTTACAAGCTGCTAAAGAAGCATTAGAAAAAGAAACAGAGCATTCTAAGCAGGAAAAAACGATCAAATTAAGTCCTGAGGAAGCGAGAAGACAAGCACTTCTTATTTTAAAAGAAAAGAATATACTCCCAGAGTCTAAGAAGGTAAAAGCGGAGACTGTTAAAGATGAAAAAACTGAGGATTTGAGTACATCTGAGTTAAAAGCAAAACTTCGTTCACTGAAGTTAGAATTACCGGAAGAAGAATTTAAAAAAGAAGTTGCAAAACATGCAGATAAGTTAATGCAAACAACAGAAGCACAGGCTCAAGCAGAAAGTTCTATTGGTCCAAGAAAAGAAACAAAAAAACCAGGTTTTTTTGCTAATCTATTCGGTAAAAAAGAGGCAAAAAAAAAACCTAAAATGATAAGTGGCTATCAAGGTGTAGAAAAAGTAAAAGTAGTCAATCAAGATAAAAAAGAATAAGAGAAACTTACGGGGTGGAATGGATGAAGGTCCTACTAGATAAAGCAGTTTTAATCTTAATATTTGGATTAAGTATACTTCTCATTGGATGTAGTACAGACGTTACAGAAGAAGAAAATGAAGTGAAGGATGAGCCGGTTGATCAAACCGAGTTTATTGGTGAGAATGAAGAATCACCGATTGTTACGATGGAAATGGAAAATGGTGGAATCGTTACGATGGAGTTATACCCTCAGATTGCGCCGAATACAGTAAACAATTTTATTTCCTTAATCAATGATGGGTTTTATGACGGGCTTATCTTTCATCGGGTTGTACCAGGTTTTGTTGTTCAGGGTGGAGATCCTGAAGGCACTGGAATGGGTGGACCAGGTTACTCAATTAAAGGTGAGTTTGAAGCTAATGGTCATGATAATAAACTAAGACATCATCGTGGTGTTGTTTCTATGGCAAGGGCTCAAGATTATGATTCAGCTGGTTCACAGTTCTTTATTATGGAATCTGATTCATTACAACTAGATGGTGAGTATGCCGGATTTGGTCAAGTGATTGAAGGCATGGAAGTTATTGATGAGATGACGGAGCTTAGTCGTGATAAAAACGATAAGCCGTTAGATCCACCTGTGATTAAAAAAATGACAGTTGACTTAGATAGTTATAAGTTTGAAGAGCCAATTAAAATTGAAGAAAAATAAAAGTGAGTCATCATTATACCTATAAAATTGATAGGTTAGTGATGACTCACTTTTTTATATAAAAAAGAGAAACGAAGCTGTACCACTTCCGATTAACATACCCACAACTACATCTGAAGGATAGTGTAGACCTAAATAAATTCGTGAAACAGCAACAGAAAGAGCAAGTGCTAAAAACAAAGGTGTAAAAGTAGGGAAGCTAAGGATAAGTGGTGTGAGGAGTGCAAAGATTGCTGTTGTATGTCCTGACGGAAATGAGTGGTCAATTAATACATGTTTGGTTACATTAAGTTTTTCAATTATTTGATAAGGTCTTTTTCTAGGAAATATACGTTTTGATAATGTAACAGGAATATGGCTAAGGATAAGAGCTGAAAAGCTAATTTTTCCAGCAAACTGAAGCATTTCAAAAGGTAAAACCATGAGTAAAGCTGAAGTAGAGAGTGTAAATAAGGCGCCACCTAAATGTGTAATAGATTGAAAATACCTGTTTAACAGAGTGTTTGAAAAGTGTTTATTAATACGGTGTAAAATAAATCGATCAGCTAAAACAAATTGATGAACAACTTTATCCATAAAAACACCTCCTAAATAAATTATACATTAAATTTATGTATATATTATTAAAAGGAGGTAAATTTTAATTACTTATTTAGCATATGATTGACGTAATCGATAATGTTTTTACGACTCGATCCAACATCTGCCTCACGTTTATCGTCACTAGCCATTTTTTGTTGAGCTTTAAGTAGTACCTTTTCGGCATCTTCTTTTGGAATGACAACCACTCCATCGACATCACCAACAATCAAATCACCAGGTTCAACAAAAGCACCACCAACTGAAATCGGAATATTTGTATCACCTGGACCATTTTTGGTTCCCGATGAAACCGTTGTACCTTTTGAAAAGACAGGGAAGTTGAGTGCCTTAATATCAAGCAAGTCACGGATAACACCATCGACAACAAGGCCACCAAGATTAAGTGACTTCATCATGCCAACAACAAAATCACCTGCAATAGCTCTGTATGTATCTCCACGAACATCAACAACTAAAATATCACCTTCTTTAGCCTCTTTTAATGAGCGTAAAAGCATTAGATTATCACCAACTGGAAGCTGAACTGTATATGCTCGCCCTGAAATTTTATAATTTTCTTTAAGCGGTTTGATTGCAGGGTCAAGATTGTTCATTCCTTTAAGTACATCTGAAATAGCAGTTGTAGGTACTTCTTTAAAAGCGTTAATAATTTTATCCATTTTAGTCACCCCTTAATGTTATATAACAGTATATCATAAACTTAACTGTTTTGTAACAAAAAAACGACTCAAAAGAGAGTCGTTTTACTTATTTTTTAACATATTAAAGACCTGGTCTACGTCTTTATCACCACGTCCGGATAAATTTACAATGATGATATCGTCATTGGGTAATTCTTTTGCAAGCTTCATAGCATGGGCAACAGCATGTGCGCTTTCAAGCGCTGGAATAATCCCTTCAACCTTAGACAAGACTTGAAATGCTTCAAGCGCTTCGCTTCCGGTAATCTGAACATAACTTGCCTGATTTGTTTCACTTAAGTAACTGTGCTCCGGGCCAACACCTGGATAATCAAGTCCTGCAGCAATAGAGTCTGTAGGAGCAGGCTGACCATCATGGTCTAACAAGGTATAGCATTTAAAACCATGTAAAACGGAAGGCACTCCTTTTGAAATAGAAGCCGCTTCAGCTGGTTCAACTCCGATTAATTCTACATCATCATCATCTAAGAAGTGAGCAAAAGCACCAATTGCGTTACTTCCACCACCAACACTCGCGATGACAGCAGTCGGTAATTTATTTTCTTTTTCTAAAATTTGTGCACGTGCCTCTTTACTAATAACTGTTTGAAAGTGTTTGACAATTGATGGGAAGGGATGAGG
>JASLIE010000186.1 GCA_030152985.1 Bacillaceae bacterium | reverse complement strand
GGCTAAAGAAGAAGTCTTCGGACCGGTCCTAGCACTCATTCGTGCAGAATCACTCGAAGAGGCAATTGAAATTAATAACGATACAATCTACGGGCTGTCTACATCGGTTTTCACTGAAAGCTTAAGTGCAGCTAAAACAGTCTCTCAAGAAGCGGAAACAGGTCTTGTTTATGTCAATAGTGGTACGTCAAATGCAGAGATTGGTGTTGCCTTTGGTGGGAAGAAAATGTCTGGAAATGGCCACCGTGAAGTTGCCAGTCAATCATTTGATTTAATGACGGAATGGAAATCAATTTATACAAATTATTAGAGGTGAAGTGATGCAAAGTACTGAAAATTTACTCACAATGTTAGCACTCGATCCGAAAAAAGAGTCAGAAGCATCAGCAAGAGAGTCAAAAGAAAATTATCAAGCAGTTGGTGCCTTTATTAATCAAGAAAGAAAAGAAAAAAAGACTGAAAGCGTCGGTTTAATCGGTGGCGGTATCATTAGTTTAATGACGGGTTTTTATTTAACTGAACTCGGATTTAAAGTGACCATCATCGAAAAGCAATCACTGGGTGCGGCAGCCTCTGGGCGAAATGGCGGGGCGGTCATGATGCTTGGGCGTGAGTTACTTGAAATTCCCTTTGCCCGGCATTCAATTAATCTCTGGGAGCAACTTTCAGAAAAAGGCATCCAGACACAGTTTGAACGTAAGGGTCATTTAATGGTGGCACAAAATGATATCGAAAAAGAAATCCTAACAGAGGCCTTTCACCTTTATGAAAAGGCGGGGATTCCAGTTGAATTAATGGATTATGAAGCCATGCTGCCTTATGCAGCTCGCTTAAATAAGGAGGTCAAGCTCGGTTTATTTAGCCCGGAAGACGCTCAAGCTTATCCCTTTACAACCATCCAGTCCTTAATTAAATCCATTCGCGATGCAGGTGGTTTAATCTATGACCAAACAGCCGTGACAGGATTTCGGACGGAGGCGGATGAAATTATCGCCCTTCAAACAGAGCGCGGCGAGATGTCCTTTGATCATTATATTTTAGCAACAGGTCCCTGGACTAAGTCACTCGCAGAGATGCTGGGTGAGCGGGTTGAAATTAAACCGCGTCGTTCACAGCTTATGGTCTCAGAAGTTTTTACGGAACGTATTTTAGAGCCTTTTTTCACAGGGAATGGTTTTTATTCGCGTCAGACGCCTTATGGCAATATTTTATTTGGCGGCGGTGGACCTTGGGAAATAGATGGCTTTAATATGAAGAATACCAATTATGGCATGGAGTTATTAAGCACTCGCTTCACTGAAATGTTCCCTGAGCACGATAAGACAAATCTCATTCGTGCTTTTGCAGGAACAGTTGAGATTACACCGGATCATGTCCCGGCTTTTGGGCCTTTATTAAATTACAAAAACGCCTTTATTTCAGCAGGCTATAATGGGCATGGTTTTGGTTTATCTGCGGTGATGGGGAAGTTAATGAGCTGCATGATTTATGATCAGGATGCTTATAAGCGCAACGAAGCCTTAATGAAGGTGCTTGATCCTTTAAGTATTAAACGATTTCAAGTGTAAGAAGGAGAGTGGAGAATGAATAAGAGCTGTATTGTATGTAGATGTGAAGAAGTCAGTCTCGAAGACATCGAAAAAGCACAAGCTAATGGAATGAAAACAAGCCAAGAAATTAAGATGGCAACTCGCGCAGGTATGGGCATTTGCCAAGGACGGATTTGCCGGTCGCTTATCGAAGAAATCACGCATGAAACTGTCCAACAAACACAAGAAATACCATCAAAATTAACAATTCATAATCCAGTCCGCCCAGTCGCACTCGGAATGGTAAGAAAGGGGAAGTGAAGCATGCGTTTGAAAAAACACCCAATTTTAAAGATTCAAGATAAAGAAAATGTCCCTTTCAAATTTAATGATCAGGTCTATCACGGAAAAGAAGGTGAAACAATTGCTGTCTCACTCTGGAGTGAAGGTGTCAAAGTACTCAGGAAGTCTGAGCGTTCAAATACATCACGTGGTATTTATTGTGGGATTGGGAATTGTTATGATTGCCGGGTTTATATTAAGGGGCGTGGACTCGTACGTAGTTGTTTAACGCCGGTTGAACCGGGACTCGAGGTCCTGTCTGAAAGTGAAGTGAAGAAAAATGATTTATGATCTAGCAATTATCGGTGCAGGACCTGCAGGCTTAGCTGCAGCTCGTGTCTTAAGTCAGTCAGGTAAAACAGTCGTCTTAATTGATGATCACCCTAAGGTCGGCGGGAAGTTACACGGACAACTGCATGAAGAAAGCAAGGGGGATTGGTGGATTGGCAAGGAAGTTTCTCAAGTCCTCTACGCTCAATTAAATTTAGATTTTGTGACCCTATTAACTCATTATCAAACTTGGTCGATTGAAAAGGATGAGGTTTGGAAACTTCATCTGTCACAAGTTGGGGGAAAGCCGGATGCACTGAAGCAAGTCCATGCACGTAAGCTACTCCTAGCTACAGGTTCAGTTGAAAAACCCCTGCCACTTCCGGGTTGGGACCGGGCGGGTGTTTTAGCGATTGGGGGGGCGCAAGTTCTAACCAATGACTATCAAATTAAAGTCGGTGAGAGAGCTGCCTTTGTCGGGGTTGATATTTTATCGCTTTCAATTGCCCGTTCACTTAAACTCTCAGGTGTTGATGTTGTCGGTATCTTTATTGAACCTGCAAGTAAACTTGCTAAAAGGAAGGTCAGCCCACTGAGTAAATTAGAAGAATTTAAATCAATGGCGAAATACGCACCCAGTTTATTCATGCGCTTAGGCTCAATCTTCCTACAAAGTAAACTCGGTAGAAAGCTTGCCATCACCTTCTATCCAAAGTCCGGTCTAAAAGTATGGGGGATTCCCTTATACTTAAAAGAAACGGTTGAGGAGATTTACGGTGATGAGACTGTGACCCATATTCAGACGACCTATTTAAATGCTGCAGGTGAAAAGGTAAAGGTCGGACGTGAACTCAAAGTCGATACTGTTTGTAGCTCAGGTGGCCTTATGCCACAAAATGAATTAGCTGAGATTATCGGTTGTTCATTTGTACGTTTAGACGGACTCTCAGGTGTCGTGCCCTTACACAATGAAGTCATGGAAACCGAAGTTGAAGACGCCTTTGTAGCTGGAAATATTACAGGAATTGAAAGTGCTAAAGTAGCTGAAAAACAAGGCGTTTTAGCAGGCATGACGATTTTAAATTCACTTGGTGAATCCCTGTCACTTAAAGAAGCAATTGAAGCGGTAAAAGATGAGCGAGAAAAGGCGGAAATTACATTCCATCCTGACATCGTTCAAGCTCGGGAGCAACTGAATCAGATTTGGGAAAAAAAGAAGGTGAACTAAATGACAAAAAAAATTGGAATCGCATTTTTCTATCATGAATCACATAGTTTTACTCCTCAACTGACTGAAATCGAGGACTTTAAAAAGGAAGCCTACTTAAAGGGGGATGAAATTATTCCCCACTATCAAGGCACAAAAACAGAAGTAGGCGGCTTTATTGATGCCTTAAGTGAGTATGAAGATCTTGAAATTGTCCCGATTCTTTGTGCAGCAGCGATTCCTTCAGGCGTCGTTTCAAGAGCATGCTATGATCAAATTGAAAAGGACATGCTCGAATCCCTCGACCTTGACTTAGATGGGCTGCTCCTTGCCCTTCATGGTGCAATGGTTGTTGAAGGCATTGAGGATCCGGAAGAATTATTATTAAGTAAGATCAGTGCAAAAATTGGTCCTGAAACTCCAATTGCCGTGACACTGGACTTACATGCGAATCTGAGTGCGGGTATTTTAGACTACACGCAATTATTGTTTGGTTTTAAAACCTATCCGCATATCGACATGTATGAGCGCGGGATAGATGCAGCAGAGGCAATGGTTGATGTCTTAAGTAATGGTACTTGCTATTATGCGAATATGATTCAAATGCCCATGCTTTTACCTTCCTTAAATATGACGACAACCGGAGAGGGTCCGATGGCTGAGATGATTGAACTCGCAGCTAAACATGAAGAAAAACCGATCTTAAATGTCTCGATTTTCGGTGGCTTTCCATACGCTGATACACAAACAAATACAGCCTCAATTATTGTTGTAGGAACTGAGATTCAAAAGGTCCATGAGCTGCTTGAAGACTTAGCGGATGCTTATTGGTCTAAGCGTGATCAGTTTATTGTTGATTTGCCGACGGTTGACCAAGCCTTTAACTTATATGAAACTAAAAACTGGCAAGGTCCGGTCGTTTTTGCTGATATTTCGGATAACCCATTGAGTTGCGGGAGTGGTGACACCACCCAGCTCATCCGAAAATTAATCGAAAAAAACCTCCCAGACACCCTCTTCGGTGGGATTTATGACCCCGAATCCTTGCAAAAATGCATAGAAGTGGGAGAGGGCGGAAGTCTGGAGCTTGAGATCGGTGGAAAAGTATCACCTGAATTTGGTCAGCCAGTTAAAGTCCATGCAGAAGTAATTAAATTAACAGAGGGTATCTTTCGCAACAGTGGTCCGATGAATCACAACTTACGGGTAGACCTACTCGGTGCAGCCCACATTAAAGTCGGCCAGGTAGATGGAGTCTTAATCGGCCGCGCCATGTCAGCAAATGACCCTGAAATGTTCAGGCATCTAGGAATCGAGCCGACAGAGAAAAAACTCCTCTGCATGAAGGTTAAGAATCATTTTAGAGCTGCTTTTGAGCCTTTAGTTGAAGAAATTATTTACGTCGATGCCCCGGGTGTAGCGACAAATAATTTAACAAACTTAACTTATCAAAGGCGTGATAAGTCTGTTTGGCCCTTTAAAAAACGAATGGATTGGAGAGAATATGATGACAAAAAACTTAAGCACACGCATTATTAAATCACTGAATCCGAGTGAGCAAAAGGAATTAATTGAACTTGAAAAGGATGCTTTTCCTGGAATTGGGGCTGTCGATGAACAAACCCTCGTCCCGATTGCCCGTTTTGGTCGTTTAATTGCTTGTTATGAAGCAGGTGATGAGCGACCGGTTGGGATTTGTGAAGTCATGCGAGACTATGAAGTAAGTGACCGTGCCTATATTTTTGGCTATTATATACGTTCAGATAAGCAAGGTGAAGGTGTCGGTAAATATTTCTTCAATGAAGTGATGAATATTTTAATTGAAGATCATTTTGAAGAGGTTTGCTTGACAGTTGATGTTGAGAATACACCTGCTGTTAAAATATATGAGAAACTAGGCTTTGAAATTCAAGAAACACGTAAAAATGAATACGGTGAAGGGGAAGACCGTTACTTTATGGTTTGGAAACATTAAAAATAAGAGCGCTCATTTCTGAATGGGCGCTCTTTTAATGTTATAATAAAAGTTAGAGGGGTGTTAATCATGAATAAAAAGCTTGATTTAAAAACAGGTAAGTATGCCTTAAGAGTTGGAGCCTTACACAAGGATAAAGACGAAGCATCAGTGATGGCGAGTTACTTAGCTGATACAGCCATTGTGACCTATGAAGATGAATTAATTGTTACCTTAATGCTCAAGGAAGATTCAATTATTACAGGTTTTCAGATTGGTAATCCGCTTAAGGCCTCTGTTGCTCAGCAAGTGAACCCAGAAACAAATAGTCGTTTTGAACTTTTTCAGTTACCTGAACTTTACCGGTTTGTTGACGCGCAAGTTCAATATCAAGTAGAGCACGAAGGCAAGACTATTCATGGTGATGAGTCCTTACGCCTTTACTTTGATCTCGAAAGTTTAGAAGCGGTTGAAAGTTAATTAAGCAAGTTTAAAATAAGAGGCTGGGACAAAACTAGCTTCTGAATAACTAAAATGCTTATGTTTATCTTTTTTTCGATAAACATAAGCATTTTTTAAATGACTGGGTTTTGTCCCAGCCTTTTTATGTCTTTATTTCACATCATAGGCCTTGTTTTTCTTTAAATAATTTTCAAGTCCTTCATCATTTAAAATATTGACCATGACATTTGGAATTTTTGAGCCATAGAATGTTTGCTTTGTTGTTTTATTGACGACTTCACCTGTGCTCAAGGTGACCTCAACTTCGTCACCTGGATTAATTTCTAAGTCTTTGACTTCAATCACCGGCAGTCCGATATTAATCGCATTACGGAAGAAGATGCGAGCAAAATAATTTGCGATAACGACTGAGACACCAGCTTGTTTAAGTGCTAGAGGTGCTTGTTCACGTGATGAGCCACAACCAAAGTTCTCTCCGGCAACGAGGACATCGCCTTTTTTCACTTTTTTACTAAATTCAGGGTCTAGATCTTCTAAGACATGGTTTGCTAGCTGATCGAGATCAAGTGTTTTTGTATATTTTCCTGGAATAATACGGTCTGTATCGATATTATCCCCGTAAACATGTGCCTTTCCGACTAATTTATCCATTTCTATTCCCTCCTTGATTAAAGTTTATTTGGATCTGTGATTTCACCTTTTAGTGCTGATGCTGCAACGAAGGCAGGTGACCCAAGGTAAACCTCTGAATTAGGATTTCCCATGCGTCCTTTAAAGTTTCTGTTTGTTGATGAGGCAACGACCTCACCATTTCCAGGCACCCCTTGATGAGTCCCGACACAAGGTCCGCAACCAGATGAAATAAAGGTAACGCCTGCTCGCGTCAGTGTTTCTGCTGTGCCGTCCTTGAGTGCCTTTAAATACACTTCGCGTGATGCGGGTGCCACGATGAAACGAACGTCAGGATGAATCTTTTTCCCATCTAAAATTTTAGCTGCTGCATGTAAGTCTTCAAGACGCCCGTTTGTACAGCTGCCGATAAAGGCTTGGTCAATCTTCACACCCGCTGCTTCAGAGATTGCTCTAATGTTATCAGGTGAGTGCGGCAGAGCGATTTGTGGTTCAATTGTTGAAACATCAATGTCGATGGTACGGACGTAGCTTGCGTCTTCGTCTGGCTTAATTTCCTCGAATTCATAAGGAAGTTCAAGTCCGTCAGTATCAACAAGACCTGCCTTTGCCCCCATTTCAATGACCATATTAGCCAGTGTCATCCGGCTATCTAGTGTCATGTTTTTAACGGCTTCTCCAGTAAATTCAATCGCTTGATAAGTCGCCCCTTGAATCCCTAAGATGCCAACTAAGTGTAAAATAATATCCTTTGCTACAACGCCATTTTTTAGCGCGCCATTTAAATTAACTTTAATTGTTTCAGGTACCTTTAACCAGGTGCTCCCAGTGAGCATGGCACCTGCTAGGTCTGTTGACCCAACTCCTGTTGAAAAAGCGCCAACTGCTCCGTAGGTACATGTATGTGAGTCTGCTCCTAAAATAAGTTGTCCCGGACGTGCATGATGGTTGTCCATCATGACTTGGTGACAAATCCCATAAACAACGTAATAAAATTTAATTTTTTTTTAATTTTCAAAGTCA
>JASLIE010000153.1 GCA_030152985.1 Bacillaceae bacterium | reverse complement strand
CTTTGTTAAAGTAGTTATTCTTGCTCGAACTAAGGATTTTTCAAGTATGATGAAGGCAATGCAAAGTGGTGTTCAGGGTTACCTCGTTGATTCGATCGATCAGCTACTATGGCTCGACTATTTTAAAAGTGTTATTTCAGAAACTGAAGTCAATTCAAGTCTTATACGTGAATTGTATTTTAGCCTCAGCTTAGATGAAGAAGAGGCAGAAAAAAAAGAACCACTGATTTCTTCACGTGAAAGTGAAGTTGTGAAACTCGTGGCTCTTGGTTATTCAAACCGGGAAATTGCAAACGAACTCGAAATTGAACTTGCGACGGTTAAAAACCATTTGAAAAGTATTTATCAAAAGCTACATGTTAAAAACAGGGTTCAACTGACACGTTACGCAATTAAGCGTCGACTTGTTAAGCTCTAGTTTTCCTTAAAGTATAGCCTTTGAAAGGTTTCATATAAGCCTGCCTCAGCATAGTCTGAAACGGGTCCTTTACTAATCACTTTACCATCGCTTAAGAAAATAACTTCATCAGCAACTTCTTCTGCAAGATGTAAGTCGTGTGTTGAAAAAATTATAGCTTGTCCTTTTTCTTTTGCTTCAAGCATGAGTTTAGAGAGTTCTTTAACCCAAAAAGGATCTAATCCGTTTGTTGGTTCATCTAAAATTAAAATATTTGGATTCGCTAGAAGTGCTTGAGCAAGTAATAAGCGTTGTTTCATCCCTTTAGAGAAGGTGCCAACTTTTTTATTTTGCTTATCAGCCAAACCAACGATTTTAAATACTTCCTCGATGCGTTTAGTGCCAATCTTCTTTAATTTAGCGTAAAAGGTCAGTGTTTCTTTTGCAGAAATAGCTTTTTGAAACTGAAAGTCATCCGGCATATAGCCGATATGTGTGAGAAACTCTTTTTCGTTTTTAGCTTTAGATAAACCATTAATTGTTACTTGGCCTGTACTCGGTTTAGTTAAGCCAGTAATTAATCGGATTAAAGTACTTTTACCTGCACCATTTCCCCCACATAAAGCAAGGATTTGTCCTGATTCCAATGTGTGTGAAATAGGTTCTAGTAATGTTTGTTTTTTAACAGTTCTTGAGATGTGATCAATCTTAATATGAAGTTTAGGATCTGACATCTTGATCGCCTCGATTCCAAATAAATCCACCTAATAAAATACTGAGTATAATCCAAATCAGCATGAGAACTATGAAAATAAGGTTACCGTAATCACCTGTTGCCCACTGGATCCATTCGTCATACTCGGCACCAAATACAGCCCCTGCCTTTAATTTCATAATTGAAAAAACACGAACAAACTCTGCTGGGTTCAGTATGGTTGCAATTTCTAAGGCTGGCTTAATAAATTTATAAGGAAGCTGACTTAAGCTACTTATGAGTAAGAGTGGCCAAATGATGATTGTTAAAAACCATACGGCAATCCCACCTATTACAGCTTGCCATCGATTCTTTGAAATAGCACCTATTAATAAAGAGATGCTCAAAAAAACAAGTGCAAGTGCACTTGAGAATAGCCAGAAAAAAATAAGGGTTGATAAAGGCAGTGCTTGTCCAAATAAGACAGTAATTAAGCCTGCAATCCCAAAGCTAAATGCAAGCATAGTTAGTAAGATAACAGCAAGTCCTAACCACTTTCCCCATAAAAATGTATAAGGAGTAAGGGTATAGGTAGCAAGTAAGCCCCAATGTCCGTCTTCTTTTTCAATCGCAGTTGAAACGCCACCGATTAATAAGGTAATTAACGGTAATAAATATAAGGTCATATTTATTACCGTTCCTGTTATATCAGTATAGCCTTCAGTTGCTGCGACTCCTGACTGCAAAAGTAAAATTGCAGTTGTAAAGATAGACAAAAGAATTAAAAATGAATATGTCCAGGAGTTTCTGAGTCCTAATTTAATTTCTCTTTGAGCAATTGTTAGGATACGCAACGAAATATCAGTCCTTTATTTATTATTCTTCATCATGCTCATCATGTTCGTCATGCTCGTCTTCTTCAGCATCATGATCTCCATGATCGTGATCATCATGATCCATGTCACCATGGCCTTCCATCATTTCTTTATTCATGACCCATTCGTGATTGTCTAAATCACTCGCTGTTAAAAGCTCACCCTTGCCTTCTTTTTCAATTAAAGCTTCTGCGTCTGCTTCATCAGCAAATGAGTAGACACCGTAAGCCATTGGTGTTTCAAAGTCTTCGTGATAAGCAAATGTGGCATCTTTAATTTGTACCCATGCTTCAGTATTATAGTCACGAACAAATTCTGCTCCAATTGTATCAGCGTCATTCTCATCTTTCCACTTATAAAGACAGCCTAAATCATCAAATTTAAGTGACTTTTCATCTGTTGTAATAATTTGTGTTGCATGTTGGTTATCAGGTACTGTCATTGCACATACTTCACAAACATCTGTTTCTTCATTGATTGCTTCCGGTTCATATTCCTTTGCATCTTCTCCACCACATGCTGCAAGTACAAGTGTAAATGCTGCAATAATCATTAAAATTAATTTTGAATTTCTCATTTTTGTTTAACCCCCATTGTAATTGTAAATAAACTAATTATAAGTAAGAACAAACTAAAAAATAACACGGTTGTTGTATTTGAATTCGTTGCTGTATCCACTTTTACTGCTTCTTTCATTAAAGGTGAACGATCAACTAACCATTGTTCTGTAGGTGTATGTAGTAATTGTTCGAGAAAAATCATTCCGGGTGCTTGAAAAAGCAACTGAAATGGTGGATAACTATCTGTTAAAGTTAAGAAAAAAGGATCTACTGTGTAGGGAATGTCGCTTAATCCATCGCCAGTAAAATCAAGGCCTAAATGATCACCCCAATAATTTTCATTTGTTAAATTGTCAGCGCTTCGGTCTGCTTGCCCTTGAACAACATTTGCAATCAGCGAATTGTTTAAGACATTGTTTTCTCTTGCGTTTTTAAACTGTAAACCAATGTAGTTACGCTGTAAATCATTAAATGAAAGACTCGATCCGCTTGTGTCCTCGATAAAAACACCAATCCGGTTTTCAGCGATGCGATTATTTTCAACAACCGCCTCCTCTACATCGTAAAGCAATAAGCCAAGTGCTTGAACCCCTTCATTATTATACATGAGTGTATTGTTTTTTACCTTGGTCTTCTTTGTTCCCATGACCATCATCCCGCTGATGTTCTGATAAGACTCATTTTGTTCAAGTTCAGTTTCTTCAGTAAACATTAAGTGATAACCGTAACGGGAATGGGTTGCCTTGTTTCCTGATATCTGATTGTATTTACTGCTTTCGACATAAACTCCATCTTGAACGTAGGAAAAGCGTGAGTTTTTTATCTCATTAAAATGAGCACCCCATAAATCAATGCCATTTTGCCTTTGTCCAAAGTTTACTGCCTGATTTCCTTTAATCGTTAAGTTATTAAGTTCATTATAATGTGCTTTATTTAACTTAACAGCAAAAGCATGTGTTTCGATGAGTAAGTCATCAAGCAAGTTATAATTCCCTAAAATAAGTATTTCGCTATGCTTTGGATCAGCAATAGAACTTTTAATACTGAATCCTTCAAGCGTTATGCCATCAGCAATTAGTGTAAAGATAGGTTTTTCATCCTTAGCAGTAAAGACAGTGTTTTTACTAGCGCTTAGTTTAAGTGGCTTATTAATTACAAGAGATACTTCATATTCACCGTCTGGTATGATAATTGTATCATTTGGTGATGCTTGTTTAATCTCTTCTTCTAGATTAAAGTCTTTTGCAAGTGCACTAGGTAAATTAAACGAAAAAAATAGAATAATAAGTAAAAAAGCCTTCTCTTTAATCAGATTTTCTCCTTTCTAAAACAAAACTACACCATGTATTGAGCCTAACATAGACATAAAACTACAATATGACCCTAAAGGGCTAAAAAACAACAAAACAGGTGCGTTTTTGTGAAATATTGGTGAACTCAGTTAAAGTGTAACATATTCTAACATAACTTTAAAACAAACTTATAACTCTATTATATAGGTGGATTTTAAATAATTAAAGAAGTAGAAGGAAGAAAAAATGACATAATTTTGAACCTTAGTCGTTTTTGTTTCATTTTAGATTAATCATGTTATAATGAAGTTTATTCAAGTTAACTAAATTGTCTAAAAATAAACACGATAAATTAAATAGTCTGATAATTCAGTGGACATTTTATAAAAATGAA
>JASLIE010000087.1 GCA_030152985.1 Bacillaceae bacterium | reverse complement strand
TCCGGTGAACAACATAATCACCAATATTGAGCTCTTGATAGTTTTTAATTCTTTCTGCATTTGAAATATTTTTCGGACGACTGATGCGTTTTCTTTGTTTTTTAAAAAGCTCACTTTCTGTGATTAAAGCTAGTTTCATCTGAGGTATTTCAATTCCACCACTTAATTCACCTACTGTAATCGCTTCATCGTTCAAAGGATAATGAATTTCATCTACTATCGGGACTTGAATTTTATAGTCAGCTAAAATTGCTTGTACCTTTTTAGCTCGCTCTTTATTAGCTACTAAGACGACAACTGAATAATTGCCTCTTGAAAGCCGTTCAAGTTCGGTTTTAAATAAGGGCATTTGCCCATGAAACTCACTCATCGTCCGTGTCGTTGTCTGTACGACTTGCTCAGGTTGTGTATGCGCAATATGACGCATAAAAACAGAAGAATAAATTTTTTGTTGGGTAATCTGTTGCTTTATCTCCTGCCAGTCAAAGGAAAATGTCATTCCTTTCATAAGTAAATGAGCTGCTAAAGAATCACTATACCACTCTGCCTCTTCAAGATCGAGCTGACTTGCTACCTCATGTACACGTGCCATTTCATCAAAGATAACAATCCCATCATCTGAAAAATAACTCATTAAATTTTCAGATGACGCGTAATAATAAGCACTATAAATCGCCTCTTTTGTAAAACTTTCTCCTTGCTTCATTTTTTCTAAGTCTTCTTTAATTGATGACTCTAAGCTTGTTTTATCTTGTTTTGAATTCGTTTCTTTTAAAGCTTTTTCTAACAGTTTTTCTAGGCTATGAGCACCTGTTAAATAATTTTCTCTTGATAAAACAAGCTCTTTTGCAGGACCAATTGTAACTGATTCTACTCGCTTAAGAGAGCGCTGCGTATCTGCATCAAAATAGCGTAGCGAATCAACTTCATCATCAAAAAGCTCAATGCGGACAGGATACTCTTCTGTTAATGCATAAATATCTAAAATACCACCACGTAAACTAAATTCACTAGGAGCGGTCACCATGTCGACACGTTTATAGCCCATTTGAATTAACTGACTCATAAACGAATCAAGTTCAATCACCTTTAACTCTTCGATTTTTATTTGATGCTCGATCCAAACTGACTTCGGTGGCAAATAACGTTTTAGCGCTCCTACAGGTGTTATTACAACTTTAGCTTCATTGTTTACTAGCGCGTTTAATGTTTGAAGCCTCTCACTCCTTAACTCTGGGCTTGAGCTCGCTATCTCTCGAATAACAAGCTCATTTACAGGATAAAGATAAACACCCTCATCTAAATTAAGAGCTTGTAAATCTTCATAGAGTTCCTGAGCTTGATTTAACTGATTTGTAATAATTAATAAAGGACGCTTTGTCGCCTCAGCAAGCGTCGTCATAAAGAGGGCTCGCGCGCTTCCTGTTAATCCGGCAATCAATTGTTCCTTAAATCCTTCTGAGAGTCCGTTAATTACTTTTGTTATTGACTCATCTGTTTTTAAATAATTAATTAATTGATTCATGACACGCTTGATTCTCCTTTACTTTGCATCAACTACAAAAAGCCTCGGTTTATAAAACCGTAGGCTGTTTGTTAGCTTAATTGTACTTATTCATCACTTCAATAAAATCACTTTTAAACCATGCTTCAGCAGCATCTGCCGCTTCAAGTACAGCGAGTTGTAAGTCCGCTTCTTGTTCTCGATCAAAAGGACGTAAAACATAATCTACAATCGGTTGCGCTGTTTCTGGTCGTCCGATACCTAAACGAATCCGCTTAAATTCTTGAGTGCCTAAGTGATCAATTAGTGATCTGATACCATTATGTCCACCATGACCACCCTTTTGCCTTAAGCGAATTTTTCCAACAGGTAAATCAAGGTCATCATAAACAACTAAAATATCGTCTACATCAATTTGGTAAAAATCTAGTAAAGGTCTAACCGCTTCACCTGATAAGTTCATGTAGGTCTGCGGCTCAACAATTAATACTTTTTCACCACCGATATGTTCAATTGCATAATTTGCTTTAAACTTTGTTTTATCTAACTTTACTTTGTAACGTCGGGACAGTTCTTCTGTAACAAAGAATCCGGCATTGTGTCGGGTCCTTTCATATTTCCTTCCCGGATTACCAAGACCGATAATTACCTTCATAGGATTACCCCTTACTCTTTAGTCTAAATAGAACAAGCCCTCCTTCTAAATAGCTATTTAAAAGGAGGGTTTGATTAATTATTTATCTTATTCTGCTTCTTCTTCGTCTTCGTCTTCATCATCTGCAGCGCCAACTAATTCTGGCTCAACTGATAAATCAACTTCTTCAGTTGATTCTTCTTCCTCTTCTTCTGGTGGAAGAACAACTGCAACTGCTGTTTCTAAATCTTCTAAGTACTCATACTTATCTGACTTAGGTAGATCTTCAATTGATAAACTATCTCCAATTTGAAGTTCTTCAACATTTAGAACGATTTCTTCTGGAATATCACGTGGTAAGGCACGGATTTCTAACTCATATAATGGCTGTTGTAAAATACCGCCATCCTTAACTCCAATTGCATCTCCTTCAAGACGTAATGAAACCTCAACATCCATCGTTTCAGTCATATCAACTGTATAGAAATCAATGTGAGTGACATCCCCACGAACTGGGTCTGTTTGATATTCGTGAACCATTACATCAACTGTGTCACCTTCAAGGTCTAATGAAATAATTGCGTTACGTCCTTCATCTCTAACTGTTTTTAAAAGTGCAATACTTTCTACCGCAACTGTTGTTGCTTCCTTTCCTTGTCCGTAAACAACTGCCGGAATAAATCCTCTATTTCTTACTTCTTTTGTTGCTGACAACGCTAAGTTGTCTCTTTTTTCTGCTTTAAGCGTAATAGCCATTCTTATTTCCTCCATCTATTTATCTTATTTTATTTTTGAATTTTATGAATCAAATAAAATACTAACTGATTTATCTTTGTTAATACGTGTGATTGCTTCTCCAATCAGTGGAGCGACAGATAGTTGGGTTACCTTGTCAGATGCTTTAACATCTTCTTGCAATATGATCGTATTTGTTACAACTAATTCTTTTATTTGAGATTCTTCAATTCGCTCAAGTGCTGGTCCAGATAAAACTGGATGTGTACAACAAGCATATACCTCTCGCGCGCCTTTTTCAATTAAAGCGTCAGCTGCAAGTTTAATTGTACCTGCTGTGTC
>JASLIE010000083.1 GCA_030152985.1 Bacillaceae bacterium | reverse complement strand
ACTTGGCGTTTTTATAACTGATAATCCATCAACACTCTCTACTTCTGCAATATCCGATGGACTGAGTGGATCTGCAATATGTGTGTCTTCTGTTTTAAGCTCTGCTACCCGCGTTAAATCCTCTTCAACTACTTTAAATGTAACTGAATCAAGTAAGGCATTTTCGCCCCAATAATCTTCATTTCTGACGAGTTTAATTGACTCCCCAGGAATCCATTCTTCAAATTTGAAATAGCCTGTTCCAACAGGATTTTCATTAATATATGACCCCGGCTCTTCGCCTTGCTCAATTTGAGCATAATCTTCTTCGATTACTGCAGGTGAAACCATTCCTCCCCCGCTATGTGCAAGGTGTGATGGCAATGGCGCAAATGGAAACTCTGTTTCAAATTGCACTGTATAATCATCAACAACCTTTACTTCTTTAATCATTGCATATAAAAATGCACGTGGCGAAGCAACCTTTTCATCAATCACACGATCAATGTTTGCTTTAACCACTTCTGCATTAAAGGCTTCTCCATCATGAAACTTCACATCTTCACGTAATTTAAATTCCCATACATTATCTTCAACTGCTTCCCACTCAGTTGCAAGACCTGGTTTTAATTCAAGTGTTTCATCTTGAATTAAGAGTCGTTCAAAAATATTCTCTTGAACCTTGCTTGACGGCACGTCGTTTGAACCTGCTGGGTCAAGTGAAACTGCATCTGCTGATTCTGCGATGACTAAATCGCCACCCTGCTTAACTGCTCCATCTGTTTCTTCATCACTTTCTTTTGATCCATCTCCTGCACAGCCTGCAAGTACTATGAAGACTGTAGCCATGATCATTAATAATATGCGTCTTGTATTTTTTCGCATTCACTTTTCCCCCTTAAATTTGTCTTTTTCTTATATCAGACCATATTAGCACAAAAATCTGAATTGTGTCACTATTTAAGCTTTTCTATCAATTGTTTTTTTCTTTAAAAATGATACAATGTTACTATTGCCAAAATGCATGTTTTTTTAATTGATTTTTTTCTTTAAATACATAAATCATTTTGGAACTAATATTAAACTTGAAGCAAAAGGAGAGATTTAATCATGCCCGATTCATCCAATCCAACTCATGCACTTAGCAAAAAACCTGAGTCAACATTATGGAGAAATTGGAAGTCTTTTTTTAGAAAATTAAGCAAGAACAAAGCCGCGATGATCGGTGGATCGGTAATTTTACTACTTATCATTATTGCAATTGTAGGACCCTATTTAACCAGTCAGGATCCGAACGCAACAGATGTTGTAAATAAACTTGCGCCACCTTCTAAAGATCATTGGTTTGGTACAGACCACCACGGACGTGACATCTTTACACGAATTATTCACGGAATGTCACTGACATTTTACGTCGGTTTTGCCTCAGTCGCACTCGGTGCAACTGTCGGAATCATTATTGGAATCATTTCAGGTTATTATGGCGGTCTAATTGATACAATTATTATGCGATTAATGGATATTTTACTTGCTTTCCCTGGTATCTTACTTGCACTTGCAATCGTTAGTGTTCTAGGTGGAAGTTTAGAAAACGTTATCCTTGCTGTTGCCATCTCATCTGTCCCTGTCTTTGCCCGAATTGTTCGTGGTTCGACACTCGAGATGAAAAAACTTGAATTTATCGATGCGGTGAGAGCTTTAGGTGCAACAGATTTTAGAATTATTTCAAAACACATTTTACCTAATATTTCATCACCTATTATTGTTCAAGCGACACTGAGTATTGCAACTGCTATTCTTTCAGCGAGCGGTCTTTCATTTTTAGGACTTGGTGCACAGCCACCTACACCGGAATGGGGAGCAATGCTAAGTGATGGACGTAACTACTTATATAAAGCACCACATGTCGCTTTATATCCAGGACTTATGATTGTTGTTGTCGTTCTTGCCTTTAACATTTTAGGTGACGGCTTAAGAGACGCACTCGATCCAAAGGCTAAAGATTAAAAGGAGGCTCCATGTAAATGATCACATATATATTTAGAAGAATCTTACAAACGATTCCCGTTATTATTGGGGTATCAATCATTGTATTTAGTTTAATGCATTTAATTCCTGGAGACCCTGCTCAAATCATGGCTGGTGAAAGTGCTCCAAAGGAACAAGTTGAAAATATTCGTGAACGTCTTGGTTTAAATGATCCAAAACCTGTTCAGTACTGGAACTATATCAGTAAAGCTGCTACAGGTGACCTTGGTAGTTCTATCCGTAACGGGCGTTCAGTAACAAGTGAAATTAGTGGCAGGTTTTGGGTGACACTTGAACTTGCGATTTATAGTACTATTTTAAGTGTTTTTATCGGCTTAATTGCAGGTGTTATTTCTGCAACGAAAAAATATTCATGGCAAGACGTAACAATTATGATTGTTGCTTTATTCGGGCTCTCAATGCCAAGCTTTTGGCTCGGTTTGATGTTAATTAAATGGTTTGCCATCGGTTTTGATCTTCCATCATGGATTCCTTTCTTAGAGAATACCAGTTGGTTTAAGCCATCCGGTTGGGGAAGCTTTCAGCAGGTCGTTCTTCCTGTGATTACATTAGGAACCGGCGGGGCTGCCATTATTGCACGGATGACACGCTCAAGTATGTTAGATGTCATTGATCAAGACTATATTCGTACTGCTCGCGCTAAAGGAGCTAAGGAACGGGTTGTCATTTACCGTCATGCCCTTAAAAACGCACTGATTCCTGTTATTACAGTTGTCGGCTTACAGTTTGGTGCCTTACTCGGTGGAGCTGTTTTAACTGAAACAGTCTTTGCGATTAATGGACTTGGTAAATTAATTGTTGATGCGATTCAAGCACGTGATTTCCCAGTTGTCCAAGGCGCTATTTTAGTCGCTTCGTTACTCTTTGTTTTTGTTAATATGTTAGTAGATATTGCTTATCGTTTCCTAAATAAACGAATCGACCTTAACTAAGCAGTCTTATCTTGAAAGGTGTTGAAACTAGTGGAAGAAAATAATGAAACAAACATTATTGAAATAGATAATCTACAGACCTCTTTCTTTACAAGTGAGATGGAAGTGAAAGCTGTAGATGGTGTGTCCTTTAAAATTCCTAAAGGGAAAACGGTCGGACTTGTTGGTGAATCTGGTTCTGGTAAGAGTATTTCATCTTTATCGATCATGCGCTTAATTAAAGAGCCTGGAAAAATCGTTGGCGGGGAAATTTTATTTAAAGGTGAAAATTTACTTGATAAAACAGAAAGTGACATGCGAAAGATTCGTGGAAAAGAAATTTCAATGATTTTCCAAGAACCTATGACTTCACTTAACCCAACTTATACAGTTGGTTATCAAATTGCCGAATCATTTATGATTCATGAAAAACTCGGAAAAAAAGATGCTATGAAAAAAGCACTTACCATGCTTGAGTTAGTCGGGATTCCTTCACCAGAAAAAAGACTGACCCAGTATCCACATGAGCTCTCGGGTGGAATGCGTCAGCGTGTCATGATTGCTATGGCACTTGCCGGAGAGCCTGAGCTCTTAATTGCAGATGAGCCAACAACGGCACTTGACGTTACGATTCAAGCACAAATTTTAGAGCTTATTAAAGATTTACAAAACCGTTTAGGTATGTCTGTTCTCCTGATCACACACGACTTAGGTGTCGTTGCTGAGACCTGTGATTATGTAGCAGTCATGTACAGTGGAAAGATTGTCGAATATACCGATGTTGAAACACTTTTCACCAATCCAAAGCATCCATACACTGTCGGACTACTCAACTCGCTCCCACCACATGACCGTGATATCGAGGGAGATCTATCCGTCATTAAAGGCGCTGTACCAAGTCCTGATAATTTACCTAAGGGATGTCGCTTTGCACCACGTTGTCCCTTCGCAAGTCCTATTTGTGAGACTTTACCAGAACTTAAAACGCATGATGATGGCAGTTTAACGCGCTGTTGGATATACACAGATGATTG
>JASLIE010000074.1 GCA_030152985.1 Bacillaceae bacterium | reverse complement strand
ATAGCAGGCTATTTTGGGGGTACGGTTGACAACATTTTAATGCGGATATTGGACTTTTTCATGGTCTTACCATTTTTAATGATTGTTATTGTGTTTGTTGCCATTGTACCAAAGTACAGTGTCATGTCATTTTCGCTGATTATGACTGCTTTTCTATGGATGGGAATTGCACGTTTGATTCGTTCACGTGCCCTCCAGGAGTCAGAGCTTGATTATATTCAAGCCTCTAAAACGCTTGGCTCATCACATTTGAAAATCATGACAACACAGCTTCTACCGAATATTAGTTCACTGATTATCGTGACCATGACGTTAAACTTGGCATCAAATATCGGTTTAGAATCAGGACTTTCATTTTTAGGCTTTGGATTTCCTGAAAGCACACCGAGTTTAGGAACACTTTTAAGTTATGCAACTAATCCACAAACACTACAGTATCGTTGGTGGATCTGGGTTCCGGCAGCTGTCTTAATCTTAGTGATTATGCTGAGTATCCGGAATGTTGGTGAAGCCTTAAAGCGTGCAACAGATGCAAGACAGCGCCGGGGTTAAAATAGGAGTTATTTAAAGGGGGTGAAGCCGCGCGCACGTGGTAGCTTTTGAAAGTAATAAGTGTGAGATCATTATATTGAGGGGGCAAAAAAATGAAGAATAAAAATTTTAGTCGTTTACTACTTGTTGCAATGTTATCACTTGTTTTAGCACTTGCAGCATGTGGCGGCGGAGATTCAGGCGATGGCGATAAGAAGAAAGAATCAGGTGGGAAGTCTGAAGATGGTTTATATTCAATTGAAGACTTTAATACTGAAACAGCAAATAAAGAAGACGGTGAAGGCGGAACATTAAATTACGGCCTTGTGTCAGATACACCATTTGAAGGAACGTTAAACTTTAACTTCTATTCAGGTGCACCCGATGCTGAAGTTATTGGATTTTTTGATGAATCACTTTTATCAGTTGATGAAAACTATGCATACACACAGGACGGTGCAGCAACATTTGAACACACAGATGACCATAAAGTATGGACATTTACAATTCGTGATAATGTTAACTGGCACGACGGTAAACCTGTAACAGCTGAAGACTGGGCCTATGCATATGAAGTTATCGGTCATAAAGATTATGATGGTGTACGCTATGGTTCAGACTTTACAATCATAGAGGGTATGGAAGACTATCATGAAGGTAAGGCAGATGAAATTTCAGGTATCAAGGTGATTGATGAAAAAACACTCGAAATCACATATGATAAACCAACTCCATCACTTTTAGCAGGTGGAATTTGGCCATATGCACTACCAAAACATATTTTCAGTAAAATTGAAGTAGCAGATATGTCTTCTTCAGATGCAGTACGTAAGAACCCAATCGGAATGGGGCCTTTTAAAGTAGAAAAAATCACACCAGGTGAAGCGGTTACTTATGTGAAGAACGAAGACTACTGGCAAGGTGAACCTAAGATTGATGAGGTTGTTCTAAAAGTAATTGATGACAGTGTTATCATTAATGAGTTACAAAATGGGACAGTTGATCTAGTTGGTACCGGTTCAAATGGAACATTCCCAGTGGATCAGTTCCCAGATAATGCTGATATGTCGAATGTTGAATTCTTAGGTAAGGTTGATAATGCTTACACATATATCGGATTTAAACTTGGAACATGGGATAAAGATGCAGGAAAAGTTAAGTATGCACCAGAAGATTCAAAAGTAGGTGACCCAGAACTACGTCGTGCGATGTGGTATGCGGTTGATAATGATGCAGTTGGTGATAAGTTCTACCATGGTTTACGTTGGAACGCATCAGGCCTAATTGCACCATCTCACCCAGACTTCCATGATGAAGATTTAGAAGCACCAACATATGATCCAGATAAGGCAAATGAAATTTTAGACGAAGCTGGATATGTTGATACAAATGATGATGGTTTCCGTGAAACGCCAGACGGTGAAGAGCTTGTTTTAAACTTCGCTTCAATGTCAGGTGGAGACACAGCAGAACCACTTGCTAACTACTACATTCAGTCATGGGAAAAGGTTGGTATTAAAGTAGAGCTTTTAGATGGTCGTTTACAAGAGTTCAATACTTTCTATGACCGTGTCGGATCAGAAGGTAATGATGACCCAGAAGTTGATGTTTACATGGGTGCTTGGGGTGTAGGTTCAGACGTTAACCCGGCTGGCTTATACGGACAAGACGCAATGTTTAACTTCTCACGTTATGCAAGTGATAAAAACGATGAGCTTTTAGAAAAAGGTGTTTCTGATGAAGCATTTGATCAAGCAAAACGTCAAGAAATTTATAAAGAGTGGCAGGAGTTTATGATTGAAGAAGTTCCAGTCTTCCCTACACTTTACCGTGCAGTTCTAGTTCCTGTGAACAAGCGTGTTGGTAACTTAGACATTGCAACGGGAACAAAAGTCGGAATTCATGAGTGGACATTAACAGAAGATGAAGCACTTGTTCATGATGGACCGATTGAAGAGCCAAAGAAGGAAGATGAAGAAGAAGCTTCAGAAGATGATTCAGAAGAAGACGAAGAGTAAAAGTTAAAAAGACTTGAAGACTTCGTCAACAAAAGAAGTTCGATATTCTGTCTTGAGGCAGAATTAATCGAACTTCTTTTTGATTGAGAAGAAATAAAACTATTTCCCGGGAAATATAAAGTCACTTAATTGCTTAAAAATATAAGTTTAGTATACTTTTAGTGGAGGGATAATCATGACAAAAGAGTTTAATGTGTTAAAAGATATTATCAAATCACGTCGAGCGGTTAAGAAAGGCTATACTGATAAAGAAGTAACTGAAGAGCTCATCAGTGAACTGCTTGATATTGCCGTTTATGCTCCAACTCATGGGATGCGCGAACCTTGGCGTTTTGTTTTTGTTCATCAAGATAAGCTTTCAAAGTTCGCTCACGAGGTAGGTCAAACATACCCAGATGAGCTTAAACAAAATAGAGAAGATTACTTAAATGAACCAAATGCGATTTTAGTTGTTTTAATGGAAGGGCCTACAGAACAAAAGCAGTGGGAAGAAAATTATGGTGCAGTAGCAAGTTTGATTCAAAACTTTTGGTTACTCGCCTCACAAAAAGAACTCGGTGTTGTGTGGAAAACAAATCCACATATTTATAATGAGCAGGTAAAAGAAATTGTTGGGGCTCAAGAAAATGAAAGAATTGTTGGTTTTATCCATCTCGGTTATTATGATGAAGAACCGATCGATAAAGGAAGAATTGAAGCGCGTAATAAATTAACAAGCTATGAATAAAGAAAACGGATGTCTCTTTAGACATCCGTTTTTTTAAGCTTTAAAAAATGAAATGACAAGTCCTTCCTCATCTGCATAAGTCGAAATCAGTGGCCCTGTTTCAGTTAAAAGTGCGTCTTTAAAGGGATATTTCTCCATAATTGAATCCAGAACTTTTTGGGCATATTCTTTTGCGTTTGAGTGTGTCATAACAATAATTTTGTCTTCAAAATCTGTAATGTACTCGCCAATTTGGTCAACAAAGCGCTTTAAAGCCCGCTTATTTCCACGAATTTTTTCTGAAACATCCACTGCACCTTCGTCACTTGCTTTAAGTAAAAGTTTGATATTAAGTGTTTTTGCAATGGCTCCTTTTACTCGATCTAAGCGACCACCTAAGATTAGATTTTCAAGTGACTTTAAGATAAAGAGTGTTGCTGTTTCTTCGACGCGTTCTTCAATATGTGCAACTAAATCGGTAAAGTTCATGCCTTGATCTATTTTACGTTTAGCTTCGTGTGTTAACAAAGCAACGCCACAAGAAGCTGTTTTTGTATTGATGACTTCAATCACACGATCAGGTTCTTCTTCAAGAATCATTTCTTTACCAAGTAGGGCATTTGCATAAGTAGAGCTTAGTGCTTTTGATAAGCTTAGCATTAAAACAGGTTTTGTTGGATCTGTTTTCTTATATGCTTCATAGAAGTCATTTGGGCTTGGCGCCGAAGAGGTAGGTACTTGTTTAAATTGTTTAATTTTGTCATAAAATGTTTGAGCGTCTAAATCTTCACCTGTTTT
>JASLIE010000072.1 GCA_030152985.1 Bacillaceae bacterium | reverse complement strand
GTTTTAAATAAAATGACTAAAGAAGCAGAAAAGATTGGCCTTGACGGAATGGTTTTAGAAACGACCGGACCAGCTGGTATTTCAAGTGATACAATTTCGCTCTTCAAAGATGCTGATGTCGTTTTAATTTTATCAACTGTCGCTTTAATCTTTGTTTTATTAATTTTGATTTACCGCTCACCTTTACTTGCAATTACACCGCTCATCATTGCGGGAATTGTTTACAGTGTTGTAGATAAGGTCTTAGGTTTAGTTGGTAAATACGATTTATTTGTCATAGAAGGTCAAGCCGTGTCAATTATGCTTGTTTTACTCTTTGCCGTACTGACAGACTACAGTTTATTTGTCTTCTCACGCTACCGTGAAGAGTTAAGCAAAGAAGAAAATAAATATAAGTCAATGCAAGAAGCTATTTATCATGTTGCTGAACCTATTTTTTATAGTGGGGGAACAGTACTCCTAGCAATGCTGGCACTCTTTACAACTTTATTTAATCCATACAATCATTTTGCGCCAGTCTTTTCAATTGCGATTGTCTTTATCTTAATCGCAGGGCTAACTCTTATCCCTGCACTCTTTGCTTTAATGGGTAGACGTGCTTTTTGGCCCTTTATTCCAAAAGTAAATGAAGAGAAAAAACAAAAGCACCGTTTTTGGGGTGCAGTTGGAAACTTTGTTGTTAAAAAGCCTGGCTTAATCGCAAGTGTCTTACTTCTTGTCTTAGCTATTGGTATTGCTAATGTCACGACGATGAAGCCGTCATTTAACCTGCTTAAGTCATTCCCTGAAGACATGACTTCGCGTGTTGGATTTGAATTACTTGAAGAAAATTATCCTGCAGGGCAACTTGCACCACTTAATGTACTTTTAGAAAGTAAAGAGAAGATTGATTTAAATGATGAAGAAACAGTGACTGAGCTTGATCATATTGCTAAACAAATCAGTCGCTTTGAAGGGATCGATACAGTCTCACCAGACTTTGAGAGTGACATGTTAGATGGTGTGCTTTCAGATGATGAAACAACCATCAAGATGCAGGTCGTCTTAGACGGAAACCCTTATGAAACCGATGCGCTAAATACAGTCGATGAATTAAGAAGTAAGGCAGATTCAATTGTTTCATCTGGACAATTAACGGACTTAAGCATGCATATTCAAGGGCAAACAGCTGATCAGTTAGATGTTAAAAACTTAAATAAACGTGATATGATTGTCCTTTTCTCAATCGTCATCATTACTCTGACACTTGTCCTTGGTTTTCAAACAAAATCAGTTAAGTTACCTGTTTTAATGATGGGAACGATTGTCCTTTCCTATGTAGCAACGCTCGGTTTTGGTTGGTTTATCTTTGAAAACTTCTTAGGCTATGACGCAATCAGTTACCGACTCCCAGTTTATACATTCATTTTCATGGTCGCTCTGGGAATTGATTATAATATTATGCTTGTCTCACGTATTAATGAACTGCATGCAAGTGGTCTATCATTTAAAGAATCAATTAAACAAGGCGTTACTTTGACGGGTGGTGTCATTTCGTCTGCTGGTTTGATTCTTGCTGCAACTTTTGCTGTGCTTATGACACAACCGCTACAAGAACTCTTTTTATTCGGTTTCATTATGGCAATCGGTATTCTTTTTGATACCTTTATCATTCGTGGATTCTTACTGCCTGCTATTTTATTACTCACACATAAAGAATAAAAAATCAAAAGGAGTTTTAGTCACCTATCTGACTAAAACTCCTTTTTAAATACTTAATTTAAACTGTCATTAACTTCTTTTACCATCTCAGAAACTGATGTTAAACCACCATTTGATAGATACCAGTAATCTGGATCTAAATAAATAATTTTATCATTTTTATAAGCTGTTGTTTTTTCCATTAACTTATTTTCAACAATCACCTTTGCTGAAGACTCCGTTCCGACTGCTGCTCCGCGGTCAACTACATATAAAATATCCGGATCTTTTTCTGTCACGTATTCAAAAGTGACATTCATTCCGTGTGTTGACACTTCAATACCTTCATCAGAAGCTTCTACACCTAAAACATCATGAATGATACCAAAACGTGAACTTGGACCATAGGCACTGATCTTATCGTCATTTGCTAAAATAATTAAGCCTTTAACATCTGCCGCTTCAGCTTTTTCTTTTGTTTCATCAATTTGATTTGAGACTTCATTAAATGCTGCTTCAGCTTCTGCTTGTTTATCGAAAATTTCACCTAATAAGTTTACATTCGATTCAAATGAAGCCAGATAGTCTGAGTCATCAATATCTAAATAAATCGTTGGTGCAATTTCCTTAAACTGATCATACACCTCTGCTTGGCGACCCGAAATAATAATTAAGTCAGGTGCTATATTAGCGATCTTTTCAAAGTCAGGTTCCTTAAGCCCCCCAACATTTTCATATTCGTCTGATTCAAATTTTTCTAAATAACTCGGCACAGTCTGCTTTGGTAGGCCTACAACCTCACCACCAAGCTTATCAATTGTATCGAGTGTTCCAAAGTCAAAAACAACCACTTTTTCTGGATTAACAGGTACTTCAATCGCTTCTTTGTCTAGCTCATGTTCAACTACAATCACAGTTGAATCTTTAGCATCGTCCGCCGGTTTTTCCTCAGGCTCTGTATTATCACTATTACTACATGCAATAAGTCCAATAGCTAAAATTGACATCATAAGTAGGGTAAGTATTTTTTTCATTAGTGTGACCTCTTCCTATTTTTTAATAGTAGACACAAATACGTTGATTATCTATCTCCTTAATATCGATATCCATGTCATAAATATCTTTTAAGACACAGGTATCAATGACATCACATGTGCGACCATGCTTAACAATTTTCCCGTCTTTTAGGGCAACAATCTCATCTGAATAACACGAAGCAAAGTTAATATCATGAATAACGATGACAATCGTCTTACCTAATTCATCGACTAGGCGACGTAAGGTCTTCATAATTTGAGTTGAGTGCCTCATATCTAAGTTATTCAGCGGTTCATCTAATAGAATAAACTCCGTATCTTGAGCAAGTA
>JASLIE010000054.1 GCA_030152985.1 Bacillaceae bacterium | reverse complement strand
ATCTAAAGCTAAAGGACCTTTTTCACGGTACTGAAAACATGTAATGCCTGCATCGATTGCTTCTTTTAAAGTCTGAACAGGGTCCTTTAAGCAGTTCCTGCTGCCCATAATAAAGTATTTTCTTAGCAGGTCTTTATTCATCGAAATTCATTCCTAAGGCATCAATCAAGTAGGGACTAAATGATCCAGGTCCAGACGGTTTGTTTTGAGTTAAAGCATAGTGTGCAGCATGTGTATAAAACTGTATAATATCTTTTGTTGCTTGAAAGGAATCTTGATTTGTTGCAAGTCCTGCAGCTATGAGTGAACCAAGTAGACAACCTGAACCTGTAACCAAAGTTAGTTCAGGAACATTGACTGTATTGATAAAAGTATTTGATTGAGACGCAATGACGTCGTGCTCGCCGGTGACGACAGCAATTGTTTGATATTTTTGAGCTACAACTTTTGCAATTTCCTCAAGGGCTGTTAAGTCATCATCAACTGAATCAACACCTTTAGATTCCCAAGGAATACCAGCTAAATAGGCCATCTCCCCTGCATTCCCTTTTATGACTGTTGTTTCAACATTTTCAAGAAACTCTTCTGAAAAGTTTTGTCTTAACTGAGTCGTTGTAATTCCAACAGGGTCAAAGACAAGTGGAATTCCTTTCTGATTGGCTGTCTTTCCTGCCATTAACATGCTTTTGCGCTCTGTCGTTAAAAGCGTACCAATATTGATTAAAAGTCCATCAGCAAGTGAAGTCATTTCACTCACCTCGTTAATATCCTTTGCCATAATAGGAGAAGCGCCAAAGGCTAAGAGTCCATTGGCGGTAAAGTTCATTACGACGGAATTTGTTATATGATGAATTAAAGGCCGTTTTTTTCTAACAGCATTAACTGTTTCTATCATATACGTATTTTCCTTTCACGAATTGCCCAGTGATTTGTTGGGCCACTGCCACTACCTAAATCAAAAGATTTATCAATAGCCTGCGTGACAAATTCTTTTCCTTTTTTAACGGCTTCAGTTAGGCTGAGTCCATGACTTAAATAAGCGGTAATTGAAGCAGCGTAAGTACAACCCGTTCCATGTGTGTTGACTGTGTCTATTCGTTTGGCAGAGAAAGTACGAATTTCTTTCCCATCATAGAGATAGTCGATTGCATCGCCTGTTAAATGTCCGCCTTTAACGAGTGCTGCGCCAGCACCGAGTTCATCGACAATTATACGACTAGCTGATTCCATGTCTTTTTCTGTTTCAATTTTAAGGCCTGTTAAGTATTCAGCTTCAGGAATATTCGGTGTGACAAGTGTAGCTAGAGGTAAGAGTTCCTTTCTTAAATAGTCGCGTGCCTCTTCGTCAATTAAAGTATCGCCACTTGTAGCGACCATGACAGGATCTAAAACATAAGGAAGTTTGAGTGGCTTAATCTGTTTGACAATTAATTTCATCATATCTACATTAGCAATCATGCCAGTTTTTAAGGCGTGAATGGGCATGTCAGAAATAACAGATGTCAGCTGACTCTCAATCATTTCAAGGGGAAGATGATGGACATCTTGTACGCCCCTTGTGTTTTGGGCAACAACTGATGTAATTACTGACATTCCGTAACTTTTTAATTCTTGAAATGTTTTTAAGTCGGCTTGAACCCCAGCTCCACCTGAAGGATCTGTACCTGCGATTGTAAGTGAACAAGCAACTTGTTTATCATGTTGAGTCATATTATAATCCTCCTAATTATTTGTTTGTGTGATGTGAACAATACCTTTGATACGTGAAGCAACAAAAAAGCCTATAAACCCACCTGTAATACTACTGACTAAAAAGGGAGGAACAAAAAATAAGGCAGCAGCACTTGTTCCGAGTAATATTTTGGCATAAGGCACAGCGACAAGTGCTCCGATAATACCCGTTCCGATTATTTCGCCAAATACAGCTGCAAGTGTATGTTTGAAACGTTGATAAATAAGTCCTGCAAGAAGCGCACCAATCATACCACCAGGAAAAGCAAGTAGTGATCCGAGTCCTAATAAATTTCTTAAAAGCGCAATCATAAAGGCTATAATAAGAGCAGGAATGGGACCAAGTAAGACTGCAGAAATGACATTGATTGCGTGTTGAACTGGAAACGCCTTCGCAATTCCTGCAGGAAACCAAATAAAATGTGAAGTGAGTGTACCAATGGCAATTAAGACGGCCATTGTTGTAAGTAAACGTGTTCTATTCATTCGAGTGGCTTCCTCCTTTCAAATAAAGTAAATAAAAAAAGCCAGTTCACTAACTGAACCTGACTTTAGAATGAAAAATAGAGTAGACAAAATAACGTCACACTACTTCCCTCCGCTAGTATGAACTAGATCAGGTTCGTAAGAGTTGGATGAATAACTATCCTCTCAGCCTAAAAAGGCACCCCTAGTAGCTTAATATAAATTCAGTATAGCAAAGATTCAGAATAATGTCACATGGATAAAGACATTGAATTGACGTAAAAATAAGAACGTGCTTTAATGAAAGTAGATGAATGGAAAAACAAGGGAGTTAAAAA
>JASLIE010000037.1 GCA_030152985.1 Bacillaceae bacterium | reverse complement strand
ATAAAGATATAAGAAAAAAACCTTATGAAAACTTACACAATTCTTGTCATTATATTATAAAACAGTTGAGGGATGAGTTAGATGAAGAATGAAAAATTAATTGAAAAAGCAATTGAAGCGAAAGAAAGCGCTTATGCACCTTACTCTAAATTTAAAGTTGTTGCTGCCTTATTAACTAAAGACGGCACGCTTTATACAGGGAATAATATTGAAAATGGATCTTATTCACTGGGGTGTTGTGCTGAAAGAGTCGCGATATTTAAAGCGGTCTCAGAAGGGCATAGAGCTTTTAAAAAGCTAGTCGTTACAGCAGATACTGAAAAACCTATTTCGCCATGTGGTGCATGTAGACAGGTTATGACGGAATTTTTTGATGAAAAAACTGAAATTATTTTAACAAGTCAAACAAAAGAAGAATTGTTAACAGACATAACTAAGTTACTACCATATTCATTTAAACTTTAAGAGGTGTAAATATGACAGATAAAATTAATTTAAATACAAATGAAATTCTAAAAAAAGAATTTAAAAAATCATTAAAAGGTTATGATCGAATTCAGGTCGATCAGTTTCTTGATTTGATTATAGAGGATTATGATACATTTCACTTAAAAATTAAAAATTTAGAAGCAGAAATTCAATCTTTGAAAGAAAGAAATGGACAAAAAGAAGAACAGCCTAAAGGGACCTCTATTAATTATGATGTTTTAAAAAGATTATCAAACCTAGAAAAAGCAGTTTTCGGACAAAAAGAATCACGTTTTGATAAATAATTATACTAATAATGAGTGCATGTGCTATACTATTTAAGTAAATACTTTTGTAATCGCTAGGGTGACCTAGAGGAAAGTCCATGCTCACACAAACTGAGATGTTTGTAGTGTTCATGCTTGACAAAATCATAAGTCAAGGTAGTCGTGATGACTAATGGCAGGAATTTATAACCTAAGCTAACTGATGTTAGTATGGAATAAAACCTTGAAAGTGCCACAGTGACGAATCAAAACTGGAAACAGTTTGAAGTGGAACGGGTAAACCCCATGAGTGAGCAACCCAAACAAAGGTAGGGGCATCTTCTAAGTAGGGAAATCAACCGAAAAGAAGGACATATAAATGTAGATAAATGATTACAGCCCGGCGTACGAGGTCGACCACCTATTCTAGTACTAGGGAACAGAACATGGCTTATAAAGTATTTACCGGTCATTAAAACTTTCTACAGCGATGCTGTTAGAAAGTTTTTTAATTTAAAATAAATCTTGAGTGAGGTTGAGATAAATATGAAAGTAAAGTTAATAGCGACAGCTGCAATGGGACTTGAATCATTAGTTGCACATGAAGTAAGAGCACTTGGTTATGAGGTTGAAGTTGAAAATGGCAAGGTGATTTTTGAAGCGCATCCAAGCGCGATTTCACGTACTAATCTATGGTTAAGAATTGCTGATCGAGTGAAGTTAGTTGTTGGGGAGTTTAATGCCTATTCTTTTGATGAGTTATTTGAAAAAACAAAAGCCCTACCTTGGGAAGCATATATTACTGAAGATGGTAAGTTTCCTGTCAGTGGGAAGTCTCATAAGTCTAAACTCTATAGTGTCAGTGATTCTCAAGCCATTGTAAAAAAAGCCATTGCAGAACGCTTAAAGTTAAAATATGGACTCGCTTCAATGATGCCTGAAACAGGTGACCTATATAAAGTTGAAGTTGCGATATTAAAAGATAAAGTAACATTAACATTAGATACTTCTGGTGTCGGACTTCATAAGCGTGGTTACCGAATTAAGCAGGGTGAGGCAGCTTTAAAAGAAACTTTAGCTGCAGCCCTTGTTAAACTAACAAACTGGACTCCTGAATATCCCTTAATTGATCCCTTTACTGGGTCTGGTACAATTCCAATTGAGGCAGCACTTATTGGACAAAACATAGCACCAGGCTTTAATCGAAGCTTTGATAGTGAGAATTGGGGATTTATGCGTGAAAAATATTGGAATGAAGCATTTGAAGAAGCTGAAGATTTAGCAAATTATGATCAAGCATTACGGATTCAAGCTACGGATATTAAACATAGTTTGATTGACATCTCAAAAGAAAATGCACTTGAAGCCGGACTTGCTGACTTAATTCATTGGAAACAAATGCAAGTATCAGATTTAACATTAAATGAAGCGAATGGCTATTTGATTGGAAATCCGCCTTATGGTGAGCGCTTAAGTGATAAGGAAGAGGTTAAAAAACTTTATGCTAATCTAGGTGAAATTATGTCTAAACATCCAAGCTGGAGTGTATATATTTTAACAAGTTATCCTCAGTTTGAAGACGCGTATGGAAAAAAAGCGACGAAAAAAAGAAAGTTATTTAATGGATTTATTGAAACAAATTACTATCAATATTTTGGTAAGAAAGAATAAATAATCAAAAGAATTTGTTATTGATAAGAAAATAAAGGATTTAAACGAATACAACTAGCATTAAGTGTGACATAAAACAAAACGCTCATGTTTATAAACATGAGCGTTTTGTTTATTATTTAATTGTATTTTGGATTCTTTTATAGACTTTATCACGATCAAAGCCTTTACCCATAGCAAATTGTTCAACTAAATTGTTATTTTCATCAATAAAATAGGTGAAGGTAGAGTGAATAATATCACCAGTTCCAGGGTCACGATATAAAAAGCGTAAAGAATCAGCTAGCTCTTTAGTCGCTTCTTCAGTCCCAGATAAAAATACCCAACCATCGTCTGGCTCTGTTACTTCAAAACGAGCAGCGTAATCTTTTAAGACTTCAGGTGTATCGTGTTCAGGATCAATTGTAATTGTAACAAATTCAACTTTATCACCAAAAACACCATCTTTAATGAGCTGTTGTCTGAGTTTAGACATTTCAAGTGTCGTCACGGGACACACATCAGGACAGTTTGTATACATAAATTCAATTAATCGTGCTTTCTTAGGCTGATTTTCATAATCAAATTTATACTCTTCATTAAAAGCTGTCTCCATGACGATGTGATCTGGAATATTTGCTGTTCCTGGTCGAACGACTTGTAAGTAATAAACGCCTGCACTTAATCCAATCAAAAATAGTGCAATAAATATAATATAATACTTTTTCTTCAAATGAGTACCTCCTTAATTGAATCTTCGTACAGATTAAAAGAGGGGAACAAGTCCCCTCGATTAATAGTGTTTACCAGAGCTTGTAGCCTTTTGCTCCAGGTGGTGCATTTTGAATAATATCTTTTAATGGGATTGTGTATGCAAAAAGAATTAATGCAATTGTAATACCAATCCACAGTGGCCAGTTTTCGAAAACTGCAGGCGTTTTTTCCGCTTTTGGATCAACTTCTGCAATAGGGAATTCCTCTTCACCTTTAGGTGCAAAGAATGCGAGGTGAATAACAATATAAATCATGATGAGCATTCCAATAAAGAGAATTGTTCCACCAACTGCTTGAGCAATTTGATAAGCACCCCAGTTAGCAGTATCAGCATTACCTAAGTACTCTGAGTATGCCGAACGTCTAGGTCCACCAAGTAATCCTTGAATGTGCATAGCTGATGACATAATTGTCATTCCTACTGCCCAAAAAGCTGTTTGAGCAATTGCAAAACGATTAATTTTCTTTGTATAGGTTCTTCCAGTAATTGTTGGAATTAACCAGTAAGCTGTACCAAAGAATGTTAAAACAACGGTTGTTGCAACTGTTAAGTGGAAGTGTCCTGTAACCCAAATCGTATTATGTACAACTTGGTTCATTTGGTTAGATGCGTTAATAATTCCACCTGCTCCACCAGGAATAAAGAAGACCATTCCAACAAATGGTGCTAAGAAACGTGCATCTTTCCAAGGCATTTTCTTAATCCATCCAAAAGCTCCTTTTGCACCAAGTTCACGTCCACGTGATTCAAAGGTTGCAAACATTGAAAAAGCAGTCATAAGTGATGGAATAACAACTAACATAGTTAAAACAACTTGAATATATTTCCACATTGGATCAATACCAGGCTCAGTTAACTGGTGGTGGAATCCAACCGGAATCGAGAATAAAAGCAGGAGTACAAATGTAAAGCGTGCAAGTGCATCTGAGAATATTTTTCCTCCAATGATTTTTGGAACAATACCATACCAAGCCATATAAGCAGGTAATAACCAGAAATAGACAAGTGGATGTCCGAAATACCAGAAGAGTGTACGACTCAGTAGAACGTCAACTGTTTCAACAATACCAAGTGACCAAGGTAGTAGTTGGAAAATAACAGTGAAAGCGAGACCTAATGTCGCAATTTGCCACATGACCATTGTGATAACTCCCATGTAGCTTAAGAGCGGAGTTGTTTCACCAGGATTTTCTTTTCTAAATCTCCAGTGACGTTTAAACATCACAAAACCATCTAACCATGTACCTACAATTACAAGCGTTAGGCCTAAATAAAATCCTGCGTGCGCTTTTAGTGGTGCATAGAATGTAAAGAGTACAGTTGCTTCGTTCATTAAAATAAGAACAGCTGCCATAATTGTACCAATTAACATTAACCAAAAACCAATCCAACCGATACGAAGTTCTGTTTTATTGTAACCTCCAGTTGTTTTGGCTTGAACGCCCATCATGAAGGCCATAATAAAGAAGGTCGTCATAATTAGAGCTAAAATTACACCGTGAATAGTAAGTATTTGATAATAGCTGATGCCAGCAGGTAGTGTAAATTTACCAGAACGTTCTAAAGTTTGAAGTAATCCAGCTGTTGCTCCAATAAAGAGTGAAACAAAAGCAACAATCATGTGTGCTGCAATAAATTTAGATTCTCTAGGATGAGTTGTTTTAAAAGATTTTATCATTCTTCATACACCTCAATCGTTGCTGCCATTAGGTGGTGTCCAATTCCACAATACTCATTACATACTAATGTAAAAGTACCAGCATTTTTAAATGTATTTGTATAAGTACTGACATAACCTGGTTCTAACATCATGTTAATATTTGTACCAGCAATTTCAAATCCATGAATAACATCTGTTGTTGTTGCACTTACGTGAACAGTTGCTCCTTTTGGAATACGAATCACTTTTTCTTCGTTACCTACGTCGTAGTCAAAAGCAGATGCAACAATTGCTAAGTTATATTCATTATCACCAATTTCTACAAGACCAGGATTGTCAAATGGCGGTTGTTCCCGAACTAGCTCTGGATCTAATGTTACCGCACAACTTGGTGGTTGGTTACCCATGTAGAATGCACTGATTCCAACAACAGTTAGAAAAACCAGTAATGTTGCAGAACCTAAAAACAACCAAATTTTTTCATACTTATGAATATGCATAATTCAATTCTCTCCTTCCAAAATAACCTTATTATTTAACGCGATAAAAAGACTGACCAAACCCCAAACCATGTAACTAATAAGAATAATCCCAATAATGAAACAGAAATCAAAGTTCCACGAAGATTCGAATCAGGTTCTTCTTGCTTCATTTTTTTATTATCTTGAGGTTTTGACATGAGTAGCTCCCCCTTCATGAAAAATTAAAACGAGATGAGTCGAACGAAAAGTTAGGTTAAAGAAAGTAGTATAACGCTACGAACTCATCTACTACACATATAATACATGATGTTAGGTATTAAACTTTTTAAAAGAAGTGATGTAACATTTTAGACACAAATTCATTCATCGTAAAGAATATAAACTTTACTAACGATAATGTTAAAGAAGTATGTGAAAAAAATGTGACGAAAAAATCTAGTTATATGAATAGTTTTAAAACATTAATCATATTTTCATAAAGTTGTGTTATATTTTGTTTTCAATCCTACAAAACGTAACATTAAAAAACAATTGAAAAACCTTTAAGTTTGTCATAAATATAAAGTATGAAGAACTTTTTTTGTGATACAATGTAGTATAAGTATTTTAAAAGGAGTTTATACAATGAATGGTGAAAAAGGTTATCTGGAATTATGCGAAAAGATCTTACATACAGGCAATATAAAGAATGATCGAACAAATACGGGGACAAAATCTATTTTTGGTGCTCAAATTCGGTATGATTTGACAGATGGATTTCCGCTTCTAACAACTAAAAGAGTTCCTTTTAGATTAGTCGCATCCGAGTTACTCTGGTTTTTAAAAGGTGATACAAATATTAGATACTTATTAGAACATAATAATAATATATGGAATGAATGGGCATTTAAGAAATGGATTGAAAGTCCAGATTATAAAGGACCAGACATGACTGATTTTGGTCACCGAAGTCAAGTAGATGGAGAATTTAATAAAGTTTATCAAGCGCAAATGGACCTGTTTAAAGAGAGGGTTTTAAGCGATGATAGCTTTGCTAAAAAATATGGAGATTTAGGCTTTGTTTATGGTAAACAGTGGCGACACTGGAAGACGTCTAAGAATGAGTTTATTGATCAGATTAAAGATGTTATTCAATCTATTAAAGAAAATCCGGATTCAAGAAGACATATTGTTTCAGCATGGAATCCGGAGGATATTCCGCATATGGCGCTACCTCCTTGTCACACACTCTTTCAATTCTATGTTTCAGATGGAAAGTTATCTGTTCAGCTCTATCAACGTAGTGCGGATTTATTTTTGGGTGTGCCTTTTAATATTGCGAGCTATGCTTTATTACTTCATC
>JASLIE010000029.1 GCA_030152985.1 Bacillaceae bacterium | reverse complement strand
GTTTGTAATCCACTGTTTTTCACCATTTAAAATATAATGTGTTCCTGCCTCATTTAGCTTAGCTGTTGTTTTGGCTCCAAGTGCATCTGATCCTGCTCCTGGCTCTGTCAGTGCATAAGCTGCAATCATTTCACCTGTTGCAAGCTTTGGTAAATACTTCGATTTCTGCTCATGATTTCCGAAGAATACAATTGGAAGTGATCCAATTCCAACGTGAGCACCGTGTGTAATTGAAAAATCACCCGCACGGGCAAACTTTTCTGAAATAAGTGATGAACTTGTTCGATCAAGTTCTAAACCACCATACTCCTCTGGTATATCTGCACTTAATAAACCTAATTCACCTGCTTTATGAAGTAAGTTCACTGAATGCTCAAACTCATGATTTTCTAACTTATCGATTAAAGGAACAACTTCTCCTTCAACAAAGTCTTCTGTTGTTTTAGCAATCATCTTATGCTCTTCAGTAAAATCTTCCGGTGTTAAAATATCATCTGCTTCAAATTCCTGCGTTAAAAATGATCCACCTTTAAATAATTTTTCTGTCATCTTAATCATCCTTTTCTTTGTTTTTTTAAATTAATTCAAATACACCTGCAGCACCCATACCGCCGCCAATACACATTGTAACTACACCAAATTGTTCATTACGACGCTTCATTTCATGCATTAAAGTTAATGTTAGCTTTGTTCCGGTCATACCAAGTGGGTGACCAAGTGCAATCGCACCACCGTTGACGTTAACTTTATCCATATCTAAGCCAAGTGTTCGAATAACATGAAGCGACTGTGAAGCAAATGCTTCATTAAGTTCAAACAAGCCAATGTCCTCAAGCTCTAAACCTGCAAGCTTTAAGGCTTTTGGTATAGCTTCGATTGGACCCGCTCCCATAATTTCAGGCGGAACACCTGCAACAGCAAAAGATCTAAATTTAAGTTGTGGTGTCAAGCCTTCTGCTAGGGCTTTTTCTTTATCCATCAAGAGGACAGCAGCACCACCGTCACTCATTTGTGATGAGTTTCCAGCCGTTACTGTTCCGGTTGTAGAAAAGGCAGGACGTAACTTCGCTAAAATCTCAGGCGTTGTATTTGGACGTACACCCTCATCCATTTCAAATAACTTTTTAACCTCTTCAATTTTACCGTTTTTCACAATACGTTCGCTTACTTCATAAGGAATAATTTCATCAATAAACTTACCTGCTTTAATTGCTTCTGCTGCACGGCGATGACTTTCTGTTGCAAACTCATCTTGATCTTTACGTGAAACGTCAAAACGCTTAGCAATTTCTTCAGCTGTATGACCCATTCCCATATAATACTCAGGTGCCTCAGTTACAAGCCTTGGGTTTGGCTTAATGACATGCCCACCCATTGGAATTAAACTCATTGACTCTGCTCCACCTGCGATAATCGTATCTGCTAAACCTAACATGATACGCTCAGCACCATAGGAAATTGTTTGGAGTCCAGATGAGCAATAACGGTTAACAGTTATTGCTGGCACATCCGTACTAATTCCTGCCAATCCTTTAATATTATTCGCCATATTCATTCCTTGTTCTGCTTCTGGCATAGCTGAACCGATAATAATATCATCAATATTTCCATCATAATTTCCTGCACGCTTTAAGGTTTCTTTTACCGCTGCTGCACCAAGATCATCAGGGCGCGTATTGGCAAGCGTACCACGATTAGCTCTTCCGACTGGTGTTCTTGCTCCTGAAACAATCACTGCTTCTTTCACAATAATTCCTCCCTTTAAATTAATTTCTTAACGGTTTTCCTTTAACGAGCATATGTTGCATTCTCATTTGTGTTTTTGGATTCGAAATTAGACTTAAGAAAGCTTCACGCTCTAAATCTAACATGACTTGCTCATCAATTAATGTGCCTTCTTTCACACGTCCACCTGAGATCACATAAGCTAGTTTTTCTGCAATAACTAGATCATATTCAGATGCGTAACCGCTCAAGTGAAGTCCTTCTGCACCTAATAACATCGTTGCATAACCTGCATCCCCTACAACAGGAATTTTTTCAGGCTGTGGCGCTTGGTAATCTGACATTGAAAGTGCAAGTACACGCTGCTTCGCATCATATAATTGATGGTCTGCGTTGCGACTAATTCCATCTAGCTGATCTAAGAAGCCAAGTTCATATGCTTCTTCTGCTGATGTTGCTACTTTTGCAGTTGCTACCTTTTCAAAAACTGAGTTTGCGACTTGCTGTAAGTCGAATTTCACGCCCTTAGGCATCCCGCGTAACATCTTTAAGTAAAGTTCTTTAGTTCCACCACCGCCAGGTATGAGCCCGACACCGACTTCAACAAGTCCAATATAGGTTTCTGGTGAAGCCTGTACTGCTGCAGCTGGTAGAGTTACTTCTGCTCCACCACCCAGCGTCATATTAAAGGGTGCTGAAACGACTGGTTTTTCAGAATATTTAATTTTCATTGCCATGTTTTGGAACTGTCTTACAACCATGTCCAGTTCAAAAATGTTATCATCTTGTGCTTCCATTAACATGAGCGCTAAGTTAGCTCCAACTGAGAAATTCTTACCCTGGTTACCAATAACTAGTCCTTTATATTGATCATCTGATTCAATTGTATCAATCGCATAATTAATCATTTGAATCGTATCAAGCCCAAGTGCATTACTATGTGAATGGAATTCAAGTAGACAGACACCGTCTCCCATATCAATTAAACTTGCACCTGAATTTTTCTTAATCACACCGTTTTCAGCTTTTAAGCGCTTAATGTCAATTTCTTTTGGATTGACTTTTTTTGTAACGTAAGTGCCACCGACATAGTAATCAAGGCCTGTATCAGTTTTTTTGTAAAACTGTGGCGTTTCTGAATTTGCTAATTCCTCAACCCAGCTCGGAACTGTGTCGCCCTCTTCCTTCATCCGCGCAACAGATTTTTCTAAGCCGATTGCATCCCAGATTTCAAAAGGCCCCATACTCCAGCCGAACCCCCAGCGCATTGCTTCATCAATTGCTACAATATCGTCTGCAATTTCACCTACAAGTTCACTTGAGTAAATTAAGACGGGTTTAATAACTGACCAAACAAAGTCTCCCGCTTGATCACCTTTTTGTGAAATTAATGTTTTTATTTTTTTAGCTGCGCCTTTTTGCTGTTTTGCCATTTCTGTTGCAGCTGTCTTAAGTTTTTTACGGGGACCAAACTCAAGTGTTTCCGGATTAATTTCAAGAATCTCGCTTCCTTTTTCTCCGCGAACCTTCTCATAAAATCCTTTTTTCGTTTTAGCACCTAGCCAACCATTTTCAGCCATTTGACTAATGAATTCCGGGATTTCAAAAACATCCTTTTCTTCCCCTTCAACTTGCTCATAAACATTATTTGCAACATGTATAAATGTATCTAAACCTACAACATCTAAGGTTCTGAATGTCGCACTACTCGGACGCCCGATCATTGGACCCGTAACAGAGTCTACTTCACCAACAGAAAGACCTGCCTTTACCATTTCTCTAACTGTAACGAGTAAACCGTATGTTCCAATCCGGTTTCCAATAAAGTTAGGTGTATCTTTGGCAACAACGACCCCTTTTCCTAATACGTCTTCGCCAAATGTTTTCATGAACTCTAAGACATCTGGATCTGTATATTGCGTTGGAATAACTTCTAATAATTTTAAGTAACGCGGCGGGTTAAAGAAGTGAGTACCTAAGAAATGTCTTTGCATTTCTGGTTCAACATCTTCAATCATTGCTTCAATTGAAATACCTGATGTATTTGAGCTGACAATTGAACCTGCCTTACGATATTTTTCAACTTGGGAAAATACTTGTTTTTTAATTTCTAAATTTTCAACAACGACTTCTATAATCCAATCTGCTTCACTTAATCTTTTCATATCATCTGTCATGTTACCGGTTTCAATTAAGTCCAGGCTTGACTTTGACGTAATTGGTGAAGGCTTCTGTTTAGTTAAGGCTTGTTTATTTTGATTAACAATTCGGTTTCTCACTGCTTTACTTTCTAAGGTTAGACCTTTTGCTTCTTCTTCCTTAGTTAGTTCTTTCGGTACAACATCTAACATTAGTGTGGGTATTCCTAAATTCGCTAGATGAGCAGCAATTCCTGACCCCATGACTCCTGAACCTAAAACTGCAGCGCGTTTAATCTTTTGATTCATGAATAATCCTCCCTCAATTTCATTTGAATGAATACTCATTCATAATTAACTAAAAAAATAATGCTTTAGTTTCTTATTTACTATATTAAATCATTATCCAATTTTTCGCAATGAAAACCCTTTCTTTTTTTATTAAAAGAGAGAATCTGCTCATTTAAGAGCAGATTCAGCTCATTCAAACAGCTTATCAACTGCACTTGCTACTGTTAACTTACCTTTGATTAATTCTTCTTCTAGTTCCCGTACTCTTTCTTTTTTACCTGCTTCACTAAAAAAGTTAGATATGAGTTCATCTTGAATCATATCGTGGAACCAATCTCTTGTTTGCTCCTGTCTGCGTATATCCCAGTAATCTGACTTTGTCATGACCTCTTTAAATTTCAAGATGATGTCCCAAACTTTTTCAAATCCTCTACGCTCAAGTGAAGAAACAGAGGTAGAATCTGATGTCCAACCAGGAGATGCTGGTTGAAGGAAGTGAAGGATTTGCCTATACTCACGCATCGTACGTTCTGCTCGACGTTTATTATCACCATCTGCTTTGTTTACAACAATTAAATCTGCTAGTTCCATTATTCCCTTCTTCATACCTTGTAAGTCATCACCTGCACCTGTCAGTGCAAGCAGCATAAAGAAATCAACCATATTTCTAACAGCTGTTTCACTTTGACCGACTCCGACGGTTTCAATTAAAATAACATCAAAACCTGCAGCTTCACACAGTAACATTGTTTCACGCGTTTTTCTATGCACGCCACCTAATGTACCCGATGTTGGTGAAGGGCGAATAAATGCATTCGGATCACTTGCTAATTCTTCCATTCTTGTTTTATCACCTAAAACACTTCCGCCAGTTAATGAAGAACTCGGATCAATTGCAAGTACAGCCACTTTATAGCCCAGTTTACTTAACAAAAGACCAAAACTTTCGATAAAGGTACTTTTTCCAGCGCCAGGTACACCAGTGATTCCGACACGAATACTTTTACCTGTGTAAGGTAATGCTTTTTGAAGTAAGGCTTGACTGGCTTTCCGGTCATGTGGAGCAATACTTTCAAGTAAGGTAATTCCTTTAGCTAAGTCAAGACGAGAACCTGACTTGATTTGAGTGAATAATTCATCAATATCAAGCTTACGTTCTTTCTTCACAAATCGTCTACGGGCCCGCTTCTTTGTTCCATCATGTGAGCTCGGTACTCCATCCATCACATACATGGCACTGTTCGGTTGACTATTGCCATGTCGTTTACTCATTCTGCAACTTCCTCATAACCAAGGTTTTCATAAATTTTCTCAATTACAAGTTGAGCTGAAACTGGAATCACTGTTCCCGGACCAAAAATCGCAACAGCACCATCTTCTCTCAACTGTTCATAATCTTGAGCTGGAATTACGCCACCAACTACAATCAAAATATCTTCCCGTCCGATTGCTTCAAGTTCTTTTCTTAACTCAGGAACGAGCGTCTTATGCCCTGCTGCAAGCGAACTTACACCAATCACATGGACATCGTTTTCTGCTGCTTGAGCTGCTGTTTCTTTCGGTGTCTGGAATAAAGGACCAATATCAACATCAAATCCTAAGTCAGCAAATGATGATGCGATGACTTTAGCACCACGGTCATGACCATCTTGACCCATTTTAGCAATTAAAATTCTCGGACGACGTCCCTCATTCACCAAGAATTCTTCAGTCATTTCGATGACTTCTTCAATTTCTTCTTGATCTGAGAAGTTCTTACTGTATACACCACTCACTGATCTAATCACCGCCTTATGTCTTCCTGAAACTTCTTCAATTGCATCTGAGATTTCACCAATTGTTGCACGCTCACGCGCCGCATCAACTGCACAGGCCAGTAAATTCTTATTTCCTGTACGTGCTGCTTCTGTCAATGTCGCAAGCGCCTTTTGCACTGCTTCCTCATTACGGGTACGCTTCATTTCATTAATACGTTCAATTTGTTTTTCACGTACCACTGTGTTATCAATATCTAAAATATCTATTGGCTCTTCTTCTTCTAACTGATATTTATTTACACCAATAATTGTTTCAGCTTTTGAATCAATCTGAGCTTGACGTTTGGCTGCCGCTTCTTCAATTTTCATTTTAGGTAGGCCAGTTTCAATTGCCTTTGTCATCCCACCTAAGTCCTCGATTTCTTCGATTAGATCCCACGTCTTATCGATGAGTTCATCTGTTAATCTTTCTACATAGTATGAACCACCCCATGGGTCAGCTACGTTTGTCATGAGTGTTTCTTCTTGCAAGAATAACTGCGTATTTCGAGCAATCCGAGCAGAGAAATCAGTCGGTAAAGCAATTGCTTCATCAAGTGCGTTTGTATGAAGTGATTGTGTATGACCCATCGCCGCCGCATTTGCTTCAATTAGGGTGCGCGTTATATTGTTAAATGGATCTTGCTCTGTTAAACTCCACCCAGATGTTTGCGAGTGTGTTCTTAGTGCTAGTGTTTTCGGATTTTTCGGGTCAAATGTACTCATCATTTGTGCCCACATTTTACGTGCGGCACGCATTTTAGCAATTTCCATAAAATAATTTTTACCGATTGCCCAGAAAAACGAAAGTCTTGGTGCAAAAGAATCAATATCAATACCAGCTTTTAGTCCAGTTCGAACATATTCAAGACCATCAGCTAAAGTATAAGCAAGTTCAATATCCGCCGTAGCTCCTGCTTCTTGCATATGATAGCCTGAAATTGATATTGAGTTAAAGCGTGGCATATATTTTGATGTATACTCAAAAATATCTGCAATTATTTTCATCGACATTTCAGGTGGAAAAATATACGTGTTTCTTACCATATACTCCTTTAGGATATCATTTTGAATTGTTCCTGAAAGTTGTTCAGGTGTAACACCTTGTTCTTCAGCAGCAATGATATAGAATGCCATGACTGGTAGAACAGCTCCGTTCATCGTCATTGAAACAGACATTTCATGAAGCGGAATCCCATCAAATAATATTTTCATATCTTCAACTGAATCAATTGCAACACCAGCTTTACCAACGTCTCCTGTCACACGTTCGTGATCTGAATCATACCCACGGTGTGTAGCAAGGTCAAATGCGACTGAAAGTCCCTTTTGCCCCATAGCTAAGTTTCTGCGGTAAAAAGCGTTACTTTCTTCTGCTGTTGAGAATCCAGCATATTGTCTGACAGTCCATGGACGTGCTGCATACATTGTCGGATAAGGTCCTCTTGTATTTGGAGCAATGCCTGGATAGTCTTTCAAATGTTCGACATCTTTAATATCTTCACGTGTATATAAATGTTTAATCTCTATTCCTTCATTTGTATGAACCGGTTCTTTTAAATCTAATTTTCCTTCTTTATTTACATCACTTACATTCGGCTTTAGCTGACTAAAATCTGGCTTATTCATTTGTTCCGGCTCCTTCCCATACTTCTTTTAAGGCTTTGATTTTTTCAACACGATTTTGACCCTGGTAAACTAAGTCGTTAATTCCAGCAGCCTTCCATCGACTGACGACATCTTCTGCATAATTACCAGCGACATCAATTAATTTATTCTCTGGTAAGTCTGTGATTAATTCATCTACAATTTCTTCTGTGTCTTTTGCGCTGACACAAATCACTCCATAATCAAACTGATTTTCTTCTATCCACTGTCTACCTGCTTGAACTGTTTCAAATGCTGGACTCTGTTTAGCAGCTATACCTGCTGTTGCTAAAAAACCACTCACGAAATCTGCACGCGGTTTAAAGTCTTTCAGTTGACCAAAGGTAAGTAGAACAACCTCAGGCTGTTTGTTTTCAAAGTGGGAACGAAAGCTTTCAAATGGTTCTGCTAAACGATTGCTTACCGTGACAGCCCCTTCTGTATCTTTAGCTGGTGTTGTTAAGTCCGCATAAATATTTGTCCCAATTAAAGACTTCTTATTTGTAGCAACTGCTAATTCACGCGCCTCACGCTTTTCGGTTAAACGCTTGGCTAGTTGTCCACTTTCCTTATATTGTGAATAGCCACCTTGTGCTTCAATTTCTAAAAATAAGTCCCAAGCTAGTTCGACAAAGTCATTTGTTAGTGATTCGACAAAATATGATCCGCCAGCCGGATCGATAACATCATCAACATAAGTTTCTTCTTTAATAATAAGTTGTAAGTTTCGGGCAAAGCGAACAGATAATGCCGTTGGCCCAGTTAAAATATCATGTGGGTAAATTGACATCGTATCAACCCCACCTAAGACACCGGCTAAAGCTTCATTACCTGCACGTAGTAAGTTCACATATTCATCTAGTTTAGAGAAGGTACGTAAAGAGTTCTCAGCGTAAACTGGAACTGTCTGATAGCTGTCTTCCCCGTATGCTTCTGCGAATGTTTGCCATAAAATACGAAAAGCACGCAATTTAGCAATTTCTAAAAAGAATTCCGTATCCAATGCATAGCGAACAACAGCAGCTTTAGAAAAGCTTTCAAAGCTTGAATAGTTTGTCGCTTCTTCTGCTGCTTTAGCAAGTGTGAGTGCAAGCTCAGTCACTGCGTCAGCTCCAGCTAAGTGTTCTTCTACTAAATTAATTTCTTGTGTTCGAATGTGAGTAAAATCTGATAAATTTACTTCTTCACCAAAGACATAGCCACGAACCTTATCGCGGTCTTCTGCTGAAACACGATCGAAAATTGATAAAATTTGATCGTCCTTGCTTAAATTTGTAAAGATAACTGGATATTTGACAATTAATTCTGACAATTCATCCAATACTGATTTTGACCAATTGAGCGGTCGGTCACCATGATAGACAATCGCTTCGTTTCCACGTTCAATTGAATCTGTCAGTGCCGTTAGAAAGTCCGAGTCCGTTTTAGCATAGTTGTCTTGAGCAATAGTCCAACTCGATGTGTCCTTAGTATGACGAATTGTTGCAGTCATCGTATCTAATTTATTATGTAATTCTTTGAGTGTTTCTTGTGTGTAAAGTGGGTGAATTTCGACCCCTTCAAGTGTCTTTGTAATTAGTTTTTCAAAAGGCATTCCACGTAAAGATTTTACTGCAGTTTCTTTCCATTCAGCATCAGTAGCTTCTGGAAATGATATTGCTTTCATTTTATCAATCATTTAGCATTCGCTCCTTCTTACTAATTGTATCATTTTAAATACATCGCTTCAATTTCAAATCAAAATAGCTTGAGCCATTTCTTATATACTAATAGAAATATCGACGACT
>JASLIE010000016.1 GCA_030152985.1 Bacillaceae bacterium | reverse complement strand
TGAATGCAAGTGATTTGAATCAAATAAAACAGTCTTTGCAGCAATTACATATAATAAAAGAAAGCCTGACTCTTTTTAATGCGATAGAACTTAATAAATTAAATGAAGCGATTATTTATCCAGAAGAGCTTGTTGATTTACTCGATTCAAGTATTAATGAGCAAGCACCTATTTCAATCACTGAAGGGAATATAATCAAAGATGGTTTTAATGAAGAGTTAGATAAATACCGCGACGCTTCAAGAAATGGTAAACAATGGATTTTAGAACTTGAAAAAAATGAAAAAGAACTTACACAAATAAAATCTTTAAAGGTTGGCTATAACCGTGTGTTTGGCTATTACATTGAGATTACGCATGCAAACAAGCATTTAATTCCTGAGGGACGTTATGAGCGTAAACAAACATTAACGAATGCTGAACGTTATATTACGCCAGAGTTAAAAGAAAAAGAAAAATTAATTTTAGAAGCTAATGAAAAAAGTGAAGAACTTGAACATCAATTATTTATTGAAATTAGAGAAAAGCTAAAAAATGATATTGAACAAATTCAAATGCTAGCAAAATCTCTAAGTGAGATTGATGTCTATCAATCCTTTGCTACAGTAAGTGATGAAAATAATTATAAACGGCCTAAATTTAATCAAACTAAAGTAAAGATTATTGAAGGACGTCATCCTGTCATTGAGAAAGTCATGAGAGATCAAAGTTATGTTCCTAATGATATTTATTTAGATAAAAAACAAGATATCTTATTAATCACCGGACCAAACATGTCAGGTAAGAGCACATATATGCGACAACTTGCCTTGATTAGTATTATGGGACAGATTGGTTGTTTTGTTCCTGCAGATGAGGCAGAACTCGTTTTATTTGATCAAATATTTACTCGAATTGGTGCTGCAGATGATTTAGTTGCGGGTCAGAGTACCTTTATGGTTGAAATGCTTGAGGCGAATCATGCGCTTTCAAATGCAACAAATCAAAGTCTGATTTTACTCGATGAGATTGGTCGTGGAACAAGTACCTATGATGGAATGGCACTTGCACAAAGTATTATTGAGTATATCCATAATCAAATTGGAGCTAAAACATTATTTTCAACACATTATCATGAATTAACAGAATTAGAGGAAAGTTTAAAACGTCTTAAAAATGTGCATGTCAGAGCTGAGGAGTTTGAAGATAAAGTTGTTTTTTTGCATAAGGTTGAAGAAGGTAAGGCAGATCAGAGTTACGGCATTCACGTCGCACAATTAGCTAATTTACCAAGTGAACTTATTGTTAGAGCTAATATTATTTTACAAGAGCTTGAAAGCGAAACAAAGAAAGCCCCAAATACAAACGATCAACTTTCACTATTTAATTTAGATGCAACATTATCTGAAGCCGAGGAAGCGGTTTTAACAGAAATCAAAGAACTTAATGTGCTAGAGATGAACCCGATTGAAGCATTAAATAAACTTTATGAACTTAAGAAGAAACTTTAAAGAGGTGAAGTTATGGAAATTCGTCAATTACCAGAAGCCTTATCTAATAAAATAGCAGCAGGGGAAGTTGTCGAGCGTCCTGCTTCAGTTGTAAAAGAATTAATTGAAAATAGTATTGATGCAAAAAGCAGTTGGATTCGAGTGGATTTACAGGAGGCAGGTCTTGCATCAATTAGAGTGTCTGATGATGGCACTGGAATGGATGAGGAAAATGTAAAACGTGCTTTTTTAAGGCATGCGACAAGCAAGATAAAGTATGACACAGATTTATTTCACATTAAATCACTTGGCTTTAGAGGTGAAGCACTAGCTAGTATCTCTTCTGTAAGTAAATTAACGATTAAAACCTCGACAGGAGATCAAGCGGGAACCGCCCTTTATTTAGAGGGAGGAGAAATTAAAAATTTTAGTAAAACAGATGCTCGTAAAGGAACTGAGATTAAAGTTGAACAACTTTTTTATAATACACCGGCTCGTTTAAAATATATGAAAACGATTCACACTGAACTCGGACATATTACTGATTTACTTAACCGGTATGCACTTGCTAGACCTGAAATTAGGTTTGAGGTGACTCACAATCATAAAACAGTTTTTAAAACGTCTGGCAATGGAAAGTTAAACCAAGTAATTGCAAATATTTATGGTTTAAATGTTGCTAAAAACATGATCCAACTCGAAACAAGTGATCGTGATTTTTCAATTAGCGGTTATATTGCTAGGCCAGAAATAACACGTGCATCAAATAATTATATGACATTTATCGTAAATGGACGATATATAAAAAATTATGCATTGAATAGAGCAGTGTCAGATGCCTATCATACATTGCTTCCGATTCATCGTTATCCTATTGTTGTTTTATCACTTAAAATGGATCCAGTCTTAGTTGATGTCAACGTTCATCCGACAAAGCTTGAGGTAAGATTTAGTAAAGAAAAAGAGTTAACCCAGTTACTTAATCAAGCAATAAAGTCTGTTTTTAAAGAGTTAACATTGATTCCTGAGCTTCAAAAGACAAGCCCTCAGCAAGGCTATGTTAAAGAGCCAACGATTCAAATTAATGCGAACACTTATTTTGATGATACTTTTCACAAAAGTGAACCGGTACTACCTGATCCTTACCTTTCAGGTGCTACTCAAAAGGAGAGCGTAAAACAAACTAACCATCATGAAGTTACCGAGCAAGTACAAGTAGAAGAGAAACAGTTAGAAGAGCAAAAAGAGCGAATTCCACCGCTTTATCCAATCGGACAGCTCCAAGGTACCTATATACTTGCACAAAATGAATTAGGTTTTTATATGATTGACCAACATGCTGCTCAAGAACGAATTAAGTATGAGTACTACCGAGATAAACTCAGCAAAACGGATAATCAATTACAAGAACTCCTGATTCCTTTAACATTTGAATTTACACAGTCTGAACTCGCTTTTATTAAAGAAGAAGAGAAGATGCTTGAAGATGTTGGTTTGTTTTTTGAAGCCTTTGGTCATCAAACACTTGCCATTCGAACTGTTCCCATCTGGTTTCCTGAAGGTGAAGAGGAAAATATTATTCGTGATATGGTAGAGCAAATCATTAAGCAAAATAAAGTTAGCATTAAAAAGATTCGAGAGGAAGTTGCAATTTTAATGTCTTGTAAACGTTCAATCAAGGCAAATCACTATTTAGATATGACAGAAATGACACGTCTATTAAATGATTTAAGAAAAGCTGAAGATCCCTTCACTTGTCCACATGGGCGTCCTGTTATTGTCCACTTCACGACAACTGAGATTGAGAAAATGTTTAAAAGAATTATGTAAGGTTAAAGGAGTAAGTGAATGAAAGAAAAATTAATCATACTTGTTGGCCCAACAGGTGTAGGAAAAACAAATTTAAGTCTCAAGCTTGCTGAGAAGTTTCGTGGTGAAATTGTGAGCGGAGATTCAATGCAAGTCTATAAAGGATTTGATATTGGCACTGACAAAATAATGTCGCAGGAAAGAAGAGGGATTAATCATTACTTAATTGATATTAAAGAACCCAATGAGACTTATTCAACTGCTGACTTTCAAAAAGATGCTCGGTCTACTATTAATCGCATAAGTAAGAAAGGAAAGCTTCCATTTTTAGTTGGTGGTAGCGGACTTTATCTGCAATCAGTTATTTATGATTATCAATTTGGTGAAAATAAACCTGATAAAAAGTTGAGGCAAGAGTTAGAAACTTATCTTGAAAAAAATGGACAAGAAAAACTCTATAAAAAACTTCTTGAACTTGATCCTGAACAAGCAGATAAAATACATCCTAATAATCATGTAAGACTTATTCGAGCAATTGAATCCTATCTTGTCACGGGAAAAACAATGAGTGAAAGGAATAAAAGTCAAACAAAAGAATTACTTTATGATGTCTTAATCATTGGACTCACATTAGACCGAGGAGCACTTTATGAAAAAATAAATAATCGAGTTGATCAAATGATAGAAGAAGGTTTAATTGAGGAGGTCGAGGCATTCTATCGTCTTGGTTTAAGTGAAGCACAAAGTATGCGAGGGATTGGATATAAAGAATTTATTCCATATTTTGAGGGGAGAAGAAGCCTAGAGGACTGTATTGATCAACTTAAACAAAACTCAAGAAATTACGCTAAGCGCCAGTTAACTTGGTTTAAAAACAAGTTAAAGGTTAATTGGTTTGATGCAACAGATGTATTGAGAGATTCAAGGGAAGTTGAAGCACTTATTAAAGACTTTTTAAAGGAGAATAAATGATGAGCAAACAACCTAATTTACAAGACCATTATTTAAATGTTGTCCGAAAAAACAAAACACCTCTAACAGTTATCTTAACTAATGGATTTCAACTTAGAGGTACTTTAATTGCATTTGATAACTTTACCATTCTTTTAAATTCAGAAGGTAAGGAACAATTAATTTATAAGCATGCTATCTCGACTTATGTTCCGAAAGAAAATATTGATTTATCAGAATAATAGGGGTGTATAAATGTCAAGAGAGCGCGTTTTAATTATTGCAGTTCAATTACCTAAGTATACTGAGAAACATTTTGAATCTACTTTAGAAGAGTTAAATTCACTAAGTGTTACAGCGGGTGGTGAGGTCATTGATGTGATAACACAAAATAGAACTCGTATTCACTCAGCAACTTATATTGGTGATGGAAAACTTGATGAGCTTGCAGAAAAAGTTGATCAAGAAGAGATTGACCTCGTTATTTGTAATGATGAACTTTCGCCAAGTCAACTCAGAAATTTAAATGAACGTTTAGGTGTTCGCATTATTGATCGAAGTCAGTTGATTTTAGATATTTTTGCGATGCGTGCTAAAACAAGAGAAGGCCAACTTCAAGTCGAGCTCGCACAACTTCAATATATGTTACCACGCCTTCATGGAATGGGGACAATCCTATCTAGACTAGGTGGTGGTATCGGCACACGTGGTCCAGGTGAAACGAAGTTAGAAAGTGATCAAAGACATATTCGCAGACGAATTGACGATATTAAGAAGCGGTTAAAAACAGTAGCTAAACAACGTGAGCAGTACCGAAGACGGAGAGAATTAAATCATGTCTATCAAATTGCAATTGTCGGCTATACAAATGCTGGTAAATCAACACTCTTTAATCAGCTTACGAGTGAAAAATCTTTAGAGGAAAACTTACTGTTTGCAACACTTGATCCTTTAACACGCAAGCTCGAATTACCTTCAGGCTTTGAGACCTTAGTTACGGATACAGTTGGTTTTTTACAAGCTTTACCAACCTCTTTAATTGCTGCTTTTAAATCAACCTTAGAAGAGGTTAGTGAAGCAGACTTAATTTTACACGTAGTCGATGCATCACATGAAGATAATCTACAACATCAAAACACAGTTCTTGAAATACTAGATGACTTAGAAGCAAATGATATTCCAATTTTAACGGTTTATAATAAAAAAGATTTATTGACTTCGGATTTCATTGCTTACAATCATCCCTATATACTTATGAGTGCATATAAGGATTCAGATATTAAAAAACTATTAATAGAAATAGAAGATTTAATAAAGTCGTCATGGTTAACTTATTCAATCTATCTAGATCCAGGTCAAGGAAAACTTATGCACGAATTCAAAGAGCAATCTATTATTGTAGAAGAGAGATTTGATATAGAAAAAAACAAATATTTTTTAAGTGGATATATTAAAGAAAATCATCCACTCACAGGAAAATTAAAGGGGAATTAATGATGAA
>JASLIE010000269.1 GCA_030152985.1 Bacillaceae bacterium | reverse complement strand
ATGTATATGGTGATGGAGTATATAGAAGGAATGACATTAAAGGAATATATACGAGATCACGGTGCCTTGTCTGTTTCAGAATCCATTAGAATTATGCAATCACTTTCGAGTGCTATTCATCACGCACATGAGAATGGTTTGATTCACCGAGATATAAAACCACAAAACATTTTAATTGATAAAAACGGTGAGGTTAAAGTAACTGACTTTGGTATCGCAATTGCACTGAGTGCAACTTCACTGACTCAAACAAATTCGATTTTAGGATCAGTTCATTATTTGTCACCTGAACAAGCTCGTGGTGGAATGGCAACTAAAAAATCAGATATCTATTCCTTAGGCATTGTCTTTTATGAAATGTTAACAGGAAAACTACCTTATGAAGGTCAGTCAGCTGTTTCGGTAGCCTTACAACACTTACAAACAAAAACACCTTTTGTTAAAACAATAAAACCAGAGATTCCTCAAAGCGTCGAAAATATTGTGCTAAAGTCTTTGGATAAAAATCCAATTCACCGTTATCTATCATTAACTGAATTTGAAGCGGATTTAGAAACGGCATTATCAAAAGAAAGGATCAATGAGCCCCGCTACGTTTCACCGGTTGAACCAGGTGATGAAACAAAACTGATGCCAATTATGAATGATTATGTTTTACAAGATGGGGATGCTGAAACCTTTGTTGGGACAGTAGATGATGAAACAAAGTTGATCAAGCCTATAGATGAAAAGGAAATAAACACAAAGAAAAAAAAGAAAAGTGGCTTTAAAAAATGGATGTTTCGCTTTTTTATTCTTGCTTTAATTGGCTCACTTGTATTTGCTGCTTTTCTTTATTTCAAACCAAAAGATGTTATTATTCCTGATTTAGCTGGTAAAGAATATGAAGATGCCCGCGAAATACTTGAGGATCTCAATGTTAGAGTTGAAAAGAAATTAATTCACTCAGATGAAATTGACGAGGGATTCGTTGTTAAAACAGATCCAGCAGCTGAACGCACAATTAAAGAAAAATCACAAGTCACATTATTTGTAAGTGATGGAGCAGAGCGTGTTAAAGTTGAAGATTATACAGGACAAAAGTTTAAACAAGTGAAACGTATGCTTGAAGAGTTAGGTTATAAGGACATTATTACTTATGAAAAAGCATCTGATAAAGAAGTAGGTACAATTATTACTCAGATTCAACCAAATGCTAAGAGTGAAGTTGTTCCAGCAGAAACTAAGGTCATCTTTGAAGTGAGTAGTGGACCAAATACATTAGTTCTTGATGATTTAGTTGGTAAAACAGAAGCTGAGATTAAGTCCTATGCACAAGCCCATGGACTATCATTAACTCTGACTGAAGACTATTCAGATTCAGTAGATAAAGGAAAAGTTATTTCACAAAATCCTACAAGTGGAACAACACTTAAAGTAGGAGCAAGTATATCAGCAGTACTTTCTTTAGGGGAAGAAGAAATTCCTCAGAAAGAACATACAGTTACCTTCACTGTTCCGTTTAAACCAAAAGATGATGAGAAGTCTCAAAAAGTAGTGATTTATATAGGAGATGCACAAAATAATATTTCACATAAATATCGTGAGTTCATTATTAATGATGATGAAGAGTTCACAATAGACTTAGTTATTGAGAAGGGGAAAAAAGGAGTCTATAAGGTAACACGCGACGATGAAATTATCATTGAAAAATCAATTGATTATAAAGAGGGTAATTAAATGAATAAAGGTCAAATAATTAAAGCACTTAGTGGGTTTTATTATGTTCATTCCGACAACAAAGAATACGCATGTAAAGGTCGAGGTTTATTTAGAAAGCAAAAAGTTAATCCGTTAGTTGGTGACTTTGTTTTATTTGATATTACTGAAAACGGTGAAGGATATATTAAAGAAATATTACCCAGAAAAAATTCCTTTATTCGTCCACCAGTCGCGAATATCACCCAAGCCATTCTTGTGTGTTCGGCAACAGCACCAAAGTTAAGCTTACTTTTATTAGATCGATTTATTGCTTTAATGGAATCAAAGCAGATTAAACCAATTATTGTCATCACAAAGATTGATTTATGCACAGAAGACGAACTTAAATTAGCAAAAGATGCAAAAAAATTATATGAAATGTTAGGATATCAAGTTTTTCTAGTTCATTTAAGATCGATATTAGAGTTTAAAGAGCTTAAACTTTTATTTGAAGGGGAAACATCAGTTGTCACAGGTCAAACCGGTGTAGGTAAATCAACCTTATTAAATTCAATTTCTCCAAGTTTAAATTTAGAAACAAAAGAAGTTTCCCAAAGTTTAGGCAGAGGAAAACATACAACAAGACATGTTGAGATGCATCTTATCAACAATGGCCTAGTAGCTGATACTCCGGGCTTTAGTCAACTTCAACTTGATCATATTGAATTAGCCGAATTAACTGATTATTTTATTGAAATGAAAGCCTTGAAAACGGCCTGTAAATTTCGGGGATGCTTGCATCAAAATGAACCCAAATGCGCGGTGAAAGAAGCTCTTAAAACAAATGAGATTAAAAGATCACGTTATGAAAATTATTTAAATTTACTTGAAGAAATACAAAATAGAAAGCCGAGGTATTAATATGGTTAAAATAGCTCCATCAATATTATCAGCAGATTTTGCAAAGTTAGGTGAGGAAATTAAGGAAGTTGAAAAAGGAGGGGCAGATTATATTCATATCGATGTTATGGATGGGCATTTTGTACCCAACATTACAATCGGACCACTTATTGTTGAAGCAATTCGACCAATTACTGACTTACCTTTAGATGTTCATTTAATGATTGAAAATCCAGACCAATACATTGAA
>JASLIE010000223.1 GCA_030152985.1 Bacillaceae bacterium | reverse complement strand
TAGGATCAAATCTAAGTCCTCCAAACGATAACATACCTGTTCCGAAACGCTCATATGGGTTAACAATGATCGCTTGCTTAATAAGTTCTTCCCATTCTTGGTTGATTAGATCATAATCTGTTTCATTGGCCGATATTTTTTCCATTTGACCAATTCCAACTAAGGTATAATCATCTTCATAACTAGACCAAAATGAACGATTAGCCCTAGTATTTCTCGCTTGCTTAAATACATTTAATATATTTAATGCATCTATTTTTTGAGTATAACTCGTGTATACCCGTTTTTTTGTTTGCTGTGCTTTTTCTTGTGCTTGATTAAATAAGGTAAGAATAGCCTTTTCATTGATAGCAATCATGTTAAACCTCCGTCTATAATACTCAACTTCTATTTTAGGCTCTTTGAGTGACTTTCTCAAGCAAATGAACATCAGGAAATAAAAGCTTTTATCTATCCGATTAAATTGACACGCTTTCATGCTTTCTTTACTATTAAGGTAACACATTTTTTATTAAAAGGGGGCGTGAGCACACAGTGACACAAAATGAAGTTCGAGAAGCATTAAACGAAAAAGACGGTTTTCAAGTCTGGTGGCGATTACTCCGTCCACACACCTTAACTGCTTCTTTTATTCCCGTAATTGTTGGGACAACTGCAGCCTTTATTGCTGAAGAAAAATTTCATCTTGGCTTATTTATTGCTATGATGTTAGCTTCACTTTTAATTCAGGCCGCAACAAATATGTTTAATGAGTACTATGATTTTAAAAGAGGATTAGATACCGAAAAATCTGTAGGTATTGGCGGAACGATTGTGCGTGATGGGATTCAACCTAAAACAGTTTTAAATCTCGCCTTTGTATTCTTTGGATTGGCAATCCTTTTAGGCATTTATATCTCTGCTACGACAAGTTGGTGGATTGCTCTGATTGGTGCCTTAAGTATGTTAGTTGGCTATCTTTATACAGGAGGGCCAGTTCCAATTGCTTACACACCTTTTGGAGAAATTACTTCTGGATTTTTAATGGGGACGGTCATGATTGCGATCAGTTATTATATTCAAACTGCCAATTTAACTTGGCAAATTATTTGGATTTCAATTCCTGTTGCCATCTTTATTGGGGCTATCCTACTTGCAAACAACATAAGGGATTTAGACGGCGATAAAGTAAGTGGGCGTAAAACCTTAGCCATTTTAGTTGGTCGTCAAAATGCAATTCGTGTTCTTGCCGCCTTTTTTATTCTTGCTTATTTATGGACACTTGGCTTAATCATTTTAAAGGTTTTACCACTTTGGTCACTTATTACATTTTTAAGTGTTGTTAAAGCACAAACAGCAGTTAAAGGTTTTATTGGTAAAACAAAGCCACTTGAAATGATGCCTGCTATGATTAATACAGGAAAGACAAATACCTTTTATGGTTTTTTACTTGGTGGTTCTTTACTTTTAGATATTCTATTTTAATAGATGAAGAGGAGTGATTTAAATGACTGAAAACAATCAACTTATGGACTTACTTGGCATTAAAACAATCTTACTTGAACCGAGCAAAGTGATTATGACAATGCCTGTCGATTCAAGAACACATCAACCTGCCGGATATTTACACGGTGGTGCAAGTGTTTTACTAGCAGAAACAGCAGCAAGCATTGGTGGTTTTTTAAATATTGATCAAGAAAACCAAATTGTCTTTGGAATTGAAATTAATGCAAATCACATTAAAAGTAAAAGAGAAGGTGTTGTCACTGCAACAGCAAGCCCTATTCATATTGGACGTTCTACGATGGTTTGGTCAGTCGAAATTGTAGATGAACAGGATGAAATCATTTCAATCTCACGTTGTACATTAAGTGTTGTTGATAAAAAGTAAGATAAAAAGAAAGAAGGTTTTTTTATGTGCTTAATTGCTTTTAATACCAATGAACATGACTTATATCAACTCATTTTTATTAGTAATCGAGATGAGTTTTATAAACGTCCGACTCAAACAGCTCATTACTGGGAAGACCATCCCGATATTCTAGCGGGAAGAGATCTTAAACAGCTCGGAACTTGGTTAGGTATAAATAAGTCTGGACGACTTGCAGCGCTCACAAACTACCGCGACATGTCACTTGAGAAAGAACGCACGACCTCACGTGGAGATTTAGTTCGAAACTTTTTAACAAGTACAAGCTCTGCGACTGATTATCTAAATCAGCTAAAGGAAACTAAACTAGATTACAATGGATATAATCTACTTCTTGGGGATAAAGAGCAACTTTATTATTACGGCAATCAAACAGATCAGATGAGAAAGCTTACCCCAGGCACATATGGTTTAAGTAATCACCTGCTCGATACACCTTGGCCGAAAGTTGAAAGAATCAAGACAAGCTTGAACACATATATTCAAGAAAATCTTGAACTGAAGACAGATGATTTATTTGAAATCTTACTAGACGATGAAAAAGCAGCCCAATCTGACCTGCCTGAAACAGGCATCAGTCAAGAACTTGAAAAAGAACTCTCTTCTATTTTCATTCAGACCGACGGCTACGGAACACGCGCATCAACTGTCATCTTAATCGATTATGAAGGGAAAGTTTCCTTTATTGAACGGACATTTAACGAAGGAACTTTAACGAATGAAAATAACTTTACCTTTTATATTGACCAATAAAAAGAGTGATGTCACATTCAGTTGTGACATCACTCTTTTTAATTTATGTTTAACTTTACTTTAAGCAAATTTTGATTTTTGTTCACTTAACCAGTCCTGCATTTTTACAAATAAAGGAATGAATAATAAACTAACAATAACACCTTTTAATAAATTAAACGGAAGGACACCTGCAAGTACCGTTGTCCATTTAATCGTTTGATTCATTTCCATCCCCATAAACATTGCATAAGCTGGCAAGATTAAGAAATAATTTAACACACTCATCATCACTGACATTATTAGTGTTCCTAAAATGAGGCCGAGAATAATTCCTTTTGTATTAGCCATCCTTCTAAACATAAAAGTGACCGGTAAAATAAATAAAGCACCTGCTATAAAGTTTGCCGTTACTCCTATTGGATCACTTGCACCGCCTACTACAACATAAAGTATGTTTTTAATGAGTACAACAAGTACACCTGCAAGTGGTGAAAATATAATCCCTGCAATTAAGGCAGGTACATCACTAAAATCGATTTTTAAATAAGGGGGTAAAAAGGGTAATGGAAAACTAATGAAAAATAAGACAAGTGAAATACTCCCTAAAATCGCGATTAAAATGATCTTAACTAACTGATTAGACTTGCTACTACTAGCTACTTCTTGCGATAAATCTTTTGACATGTCAATTCCTCCATTTTTTTCGACTCAAACATTTTAATGAAGGCTTAGCTAGATTCTATTCGAATAAAAAACCCCTAGACCTTAAAAAGGTATAGGGGCAGTAAATTTAAAATCATACTCGAATAGAGATATGCTCTTAGCATAACTCTAGCTCCATCTTCTCCCATCCAGACTCTAACTGTCGGCCTTGGATTTACACCAAGTCAGCTACTTAAAATAAGTAGGTCACGGGCTCTGAATAAACTAATATTCAATACCGTCGGTCGGGAATTACACCCTGCCCCGAAAATGTAGTCGATATTTTATTGTATCTTTATCATAGCTTAACTTGTTAGAAAGTGCAAGTTGAAAGGCTTTTTAATTTTTTGGCTTATTTTCTATAAGGTCTTTTTTGTTATTGTTGACCGAATTTGGTCGACAAATGGTCGACAACTATTGTTTAATTTACTTTATTTGGTATAGTTCATATAAATGACTTGTATAGTAATGGAATTGAAGAGGAAAATCGTAATGAAAATTTTATCTATAATTGTATTTGCTTTAACGCTCGTTGGGCTCTATTCATTTATTAAAGATATTATAGGTGCCATAAAAAGAAAAGATAACGTTATTGAGATTAAAGTATTGAGTAAACTTATTTTAGCTACAGTCCTATTTTTCACTAGTATGATTTTTATAGGGGTTAGTGTCGATGATTGTCCTGATAATATCGCAAAAGAGACGCAAGAAAAAGAAGATATTGACTTCAGAAAAATTGCATCTAAAGAAGTTAGGGAAAAATGATATTTTAGATATACACATATTAGAAGAGGATGCGAATGCTAAACTTGTTTATGAACTTAAAAGCAGATCAGGCTTAACGTCCAACTCAACTATCGTAC
>JASLIE010000222.1 GCA_030152985.1 Bacillaceae bacterium | reverse complement strand
CAGCAACTCTATCTTGAAAAAGGTCATCCTGAAGATGAAAATAAGTTTTTATTTGAAGATGAATGGGAAGAAGCACAAATCATCGATGAGCCGATTAAAGTTAAAGATAAAGAAACAGTTGACTATCAAGTAAGAGAAACGCGACATGGACCAATTATTTCTGAGTTTGCTGGAAAGACGAATCAAACAGAGGTCTTATCCTTAAAATGGACAGCACTTGAAGCAACAACTGAACTACAAGCCATTTTAGAAATTAATCAAGCTCATGATTGGGATTCATTTGAAAAAGGTTTAGAACATTTTTTAGCTCCTGCTCAAAGCTTTGTTTATGCAGATAAAAAAGGGAAGATTGCATTTAAAGCAAATGGCAATATCCCGATTTATGAAGAGGGTAAAGATGCCCTCCTGCCTTTACCTGGCTGGAAGAAAGAGCATGAATGGTCTGCTTATATTCCTTTTGATGAACTTCCAAAGTTAATTGATCCAGAAAAAGGATTTATTGCAACGGCAAATAATAAAATTGCAGATGATGCTTATCCTTACCATATCAGTAATGTGTGGGCTCAGCCCTACCGATATGAACGAATTTATCAGGTCTTAAATGAAAAGGATGACTTCACCGTTCAAGATATGAAGGATTTACAGATGGACACAAAAAACTTACGAGCAGCAGAGTTTTTACCAAGTTTACTTGGAGCATTGAAAGAAAGAAATCTTACTGAAGAAGCAGAAGAAGCAGTTAAGCTCTTGGAGTCTTGGGATCAATTTGATGAAAGTGATCAAGCAGCACCCCTCATTTTCCACGCCTGGCTTGAAAAGTTTGATCAACTTGTTTATGCAGAAATTCCAGAGGAGATGAATGATTTATTTACAAGTAAAGGTCAAACGACAGACGCACTTTTACGATTAGCTGATGATTCGATCTGGATTAAAGAACAAGGTGGATTTGCTCCGATTTTAGAACAGGCCTTATTCGAAAGTGTAGAGGAATTAAGTGAGGCCTACGGAAGTGATTTAAGCGCTTGGCAATGGGGGGATTTTCATCAAGTTGAATTTACCCATCCCCTTTCAAGTGTAAATGGCCTACTTGCGAAACTATTAAATCCTCAAGGAAAATTAGCAGTTGGGGGAAGTGCTGTGACAGCAATGGCAGCACGAGACGATGGAAGCGGTAAAGTTGATCACGGAGCATCTTGGCGTTTTATCGCTGATTTAGAAGATTTAAATAAAACTTATCACATTGTAGGTCCGGGTCAAGATGGTCATTTTAGGAGTGAGTATTACCAGAATCAATTAAAAGATTGGGTTGATGGGGTTTATCATGAAACAGAAATGACAAATCTTCAAGGAAAAAAACTCATTATTAAGCCAAAATAAGCTTCATGTGGTAAGCTAAAAGAAAAGAATAGAGGTGCTCAAATGGATATGAGCTGGTTGAATGTCATCAGTCTTCTTTTAGGACTTATTTCCTGGGCAATACCCATCCTAATTTTAATGAGACCAATTGATCGTTTCAAGCACTTACTGACCTTTATATTTCTTAGTTTAGCTACCATGGGTCTTGCTTTATTAAGTCAGATTTTCAGCCTAGCTTATTTAATAGAAATCGGTGATTTTAGTGGCCTTGAAGATATTATGATTGGTGTAGAGTTTGGGTCCATTGTCTTAATTAGTCTTACTTTTATTTTAAATGGAGCAGTTATTTATCGACTCAAATAGAAAGAGTCCGTCAAATGACGGGCTCTTTTTTTATTGATAAGCCTTAATAATCGCGTGGATACCTGATTCACTTTCTGTTTGACTAATTGATTCATACATATCACGCGCTAAAATTAATGAAACAGGATTCATCCCAAGTTCTTTTGCTGAATCAATGGCGATATTCATATCTTTAATAAAATGTTTGATAGCAAATCCAGGTGCGAAATCCCCTTTAATAATACGTGGTGCATAATTTGTGAGTGACCAACTTCCGGCTGCACCAGTTGAGATACTTTTTAAGATTGTTTCAATCTGTCCACCGGATTTTTCTGCATAAACTAAAGCTTCAGCAATTCCAAGCATAGCAGGTGCAATCGTGATTTGATTAATGAGTTTTGTATGTTGGCCAAAACCAGCAGTTCCCTGGTATTGAATGTTTTCGCCCATGGCCTTAAAAATAGGAAGTGCTTGATTAAAAACAGCTTCATCACCACCAACCATGATAGCAAGCTTGCCATCACGCGCACCAATATCACCACCTGACACAGGAGCATCGAGTGCAAAAAGCTGTTTTTCTTTGGCTTTGTCATAAATTTCACGGGCTAGTTTCGGACTCGATGTCGTCATGTCGATCAAAATTGTTTCAGGATGAGCATGCTCCATGATCCCGTCTTTTCCAAAATAACTTTCTTTCACATCTTGAGGACTGCCAATCATTGTAATAATTATATCTGAATCTTCCGCGAGTCTTGCTTTTGAATCGTACCACCTTGCACCTTCAGTAATAAGTTGTGTCGCTTTTACTTTTGTTCGTGTGTTTAAGTTAACTAAGAAACCCTTTTTCATTAAATTACGAATCATTCCTTGCCCCATAACACCTGCACCAATAAAACCAATTCTTTCTTTCATCTAATTAGCCCCCTTCAAAGCGATTTAACTCTATCCTAACATAAAAAAACTCAGGATTACTATAAGTAATCCTAAGTTATTCTTTTTCTATATCGGCAGTCTGATTCGTTTAAAGTCAGGGGGGCTAACTTCTTTTTAGCTGCCTTGAATAGTGTAAGCAATCGAATTTGCTCAAACCGTGTTATTGTTTTAACTTACTTTTAATTATAGAGTGTTATTAAGGTAATAAATTGGTAGAATTAAGTAAAAAGTATGTAATCAAGTGTTTTCTCTACACAAAGTCTGAGAATTGATTAAAATAAAAGATAGAGAGGATGGGGAATAAATGAGCATACGTATTGGTGTGGTTGAAGACGATGCAAATATTCGTCATATTGTCTCAACCTATTTAAAAAAAGAGGCTTATGAAGTGGAATTGTTTGAGAGTGCGGAGCTCGCAATGGAAGCATGGGAGTCTAATCCACCTGAATTATGGATTTTAGACATCATGCTCC
>JASLIE010000220.1 GCA_030152985.1 Bacillaceae bacterium | reverse complement strand
CCGACATGTATTCATTGTATAAATGCAACACCTATTGTTGATCCACTTACAAAAGCAATGGACATTGATATGAAGAAAATGAATACACTTGAGTATGAAGAAGAAAAAGCGAAATATGAAATTGTTGGTACACCAACGATTGTTCATTTTGAAAATGGTGAAGAGGTTGCTCGTTTTGAAGGTGCAGCAGAAACCGAAGATGAGTATCGGGAGTTCTTCGAAGAATTTGTTAAGTAAAGTTAAAACAGTTCACTCAAGTGAACTGTTTTTTTATTTATCTTCATCAATTAAATGATAAACACGTGTAAAACCACGGTCTGCAAAATAACTTGGTTCCCATGTTTTAAGTGCCTTTTGTAGGGAAGTATGTTCGGAAGTTTCAAGAAAGAACTTATAGTAACGATCATTTTCCCATTGTGAAAGCATAATATAGAATTTTTCACTTTCAGGTTTTAAGAAGCGAAGTGAAACAAAACCTGGCAAGTGGTCTAAGCGATAGTTTTCAATAACATAGGCTTGAAAACTTTTCTCATACTTATCGGGTACAGGTAAGAAATCCATGACAATTGTTCCTGTGTGTGTCAAGTCGTTTAATTTATGGATAAGTTGATAATCCCTGCCTGATTTGAAAATCGATTTTCTAATCCTACTTTCATAATAAGCTACTACATTTAAGCCTTCTTGCATAAAAAGAATTGATTCGGACGGGTGTTTTTCGGCAAGCTTTTTTAAAAAAGGGTAGCTTCCGCCAGTCATAGATGCATACATAAATTTCACCTTCCTTAAATAAGAATCAAAATAACTACTATTAAGTACAGCTTATCAGTTATAATAGAAAAAGAGAAGCTTTGAAGAGGTGAGAGAGTAAAATGGAAAATGATGAAAATAAAAGAGAAGAAGGACGCGAATGGCGTTCGGATCGTCATCATAAAAAAACGAGTTTAAAATTTAAAACTGCGATTGTTTCAATTGGAATCACCTTTTTACTCGCGCTAATAACCTATACAGTTATTCTTTATGGTGGAAAACTCATCGTAGATGAAGAAGATCTACTTTTGTCAGCTCCAACTGTTATTGAGACAGAAGACGGCGAAGTTATTTGGGAGATTTATGAAGAATATCGAAAGCCGATTAAACTTAAAGACTTACCCAATCATGTAGGTCAATCCTTTGTTGCGATTGAAGATAAGCGTTTTTATGAGCATGGCGGGGTTGATTTTCGAGCGATTATGAGGGCGCTGTATAAAGATATTTTAGCACGGAGTAAAGTTGAAGGTGCAAGTACGATTACTCAACAACTGGCTAAAAATGTTTTTTTAACCAATGATAAAACATGGCTAAGAAAAACAAAAGAAGTGATGGTCGCCCTTTATTTAGAAAGAGAATTTACAAAAGATGAAATTTTAGAAATGTATATAAATGCAATTTATTTTGGACAAGGTCAGTATGGAATTGAAGCAGCGGCCAATAAGTATTTTTCAAAGTCAGCGAGTGACTTAGAAATATCTGAAGCGGCTCTACTTGCTGGAATTGTTAATGCTCCAAACGGCTATTCGCCTATAGATAAACCGGATAAAGCAATTAAACGACGCAATCTCGTTTTAAAGGTCATGAAAGACAATGAAGTGATTTCTGAAAAGGATAGAAAATTAGCGTCAGAAACAAGTCTGAATTTAAAGTTAAGTCAAAGACCTGAAAATAATTCTTATGAATCTTTTGTTGATTTGGTCTTGAAAGAAGCGCATGATAAACACGAGTTAGATTTGAAGGAATTGCAAAGAGGTGGCTATAGACTCACGACGAAGTTTAAGCCTAAGTATCAAGAAATCGTTCAAGAAGAATTTAAAAAGGGGGAATATTTCCCGGGCAATCAAACAGGAACTGAAGGTGCCTTTGTTATGTTGGATAGTGAAACAGGTGCGATTGTATCAGCAGTTGGTGGACGGGATTTTGAATTGACTCATTTAAATCGAGTGAATCAAAAAAGACAACCAGGTTCGACCATGAAGCCATTAGCAGTCTATGGTCCTGCACTAATGCAAGAGGCCTATGACCCCTATACATTACTGCCAGATAAAGAAATGAATTGGGGTGACTATAAGCCGCAAAATCATGATAAATCTTACTGGGGAAATGTGTCGATCTATGAGGCGATTGTTCAGTCTAAAAACGTAAGTGCTGTTTGGTTATTAAATGAAATTGGCATTAAAGAGTCAAAGAAATATTTAGAGAAAATGAATATGGATATTAAAGATAATGAGCTCCACATTGCTTTAGGAGGTCTTGAAGAAGGTTTAACCCCTTTAAATATGGCAGAAGGTTACCGAACATTTGCTAAGCGCGGTGAGTATGTAGAGTCTTTTGCCATCAGTAAGTTAACTAATCGTAAAGGAAAAGTTGTGTTTGAGGCAAAACAAACACCAAAACAAGTATTTGATGAACAAACAGCTTGGGAGATGACAGAAATACTTCAAACAACTGTTCAACGAGGAACTGCCTCAGCAGGTAGCTATCCGAAGGCACTCGCAGGTAAGACCGGATCGACAAGCCACCCCCTTGCTCCAGGGCATAACAAGGATATTTGGTTTGTTGGATATACGCCTGAATATGTGACTTCCCTTTGGATGGGATACGATGTGTCAGATAAGGATCATTATTTAATCGGTGGAAGCAGTTACCCAACGCGTTTGACCAAAACAATTTTAACTCGTATTAATCAGATTGATTCGCTCAAATCCTCATTCGAGCAGCCTGAAAATGCAGTTGCACTTGAAGAACCGATTCAATTACCAAGTGAAGTGAAGTTATCAAGTGATCGTGTCTTTGGAGGGTTAAAGTTAATTAAAGGTCGCTTATCATGGGAGGCACCAGCTGATAAACGAACAGTTTATCGTGTGTATGAATTAATTGAGAACGAAAAGAAATTAGTTGAAGAAGTTCAAGGAGAGGCCGAATATATCGTCGACTCTTTACCGATTTTTTCAAATCGTGAATTTTTTGTTGTTCCTTATGATCCCTTCACAGGAAAAGAAGGAAAACAATCCAATATCGTCTCACTCTCTCTTTAAGTATGGGATAAGTGTAGAAAAAGCAGGACAAGTTTATGACAGTTATCATATACCACTCTTTCAGTTAAGGAAGAGTGGTATATTTGTTTTTAGATAATGATTCTAAATACATAGACAAAGGATGATTGAAGTGTCAAAAAACTTTAATGATACAATCTTAAGAGCCTATCGTGGTGAAGCAACAAGTCATACACCAGCATGGTTTATGAGACAGGCAGGTAGGTCGCAGCGTGAATATCGAGAAATAAAAAAGAAGTATTCTTTATTTGAAATTACACATCAACCGGAGTTATGTGCCTATGTCACTAAATTACCTGTTGATCAGTATGGAATCGATGCTGCGATTTTATATAAAGATATTATGACACCACTTCCGGCCATGGGGATTGATGTTGAGATTGTTTCTGGTGTAGGTCCAGTAATAGATAATCCACTTAAAACAAAGTCAGACATTGATAAATTAGGTATCTTAGAGCCGGAAAAAGATATTGATTATGTTTTAGATACAATTAAAATATTAACTGAAGAGCAATTAAATGTTCCACTTATTGGATTTAGTGGCGCACCATTCACACTTGCGAGCTATATGATTGAAGGGGGTCCATCAAAGAATTATGCGAAAACAAAAGCCTTTATGTACAGTGAGCCAGAATCATGGTTTTTATTAATGGATAAACTAGCTGATATGATTATCACTTATGTTCAAGCCCAGGTTAAAGCGGGAGTGAAAGCAGTTCAGATTTTTGATTCATGGGTTGGTTCTTTAAATGAGATGGACTATCGTTACTATATTAAACCTGTAATGAATCGTATTTTCACAGAATTAAGAAAAGAAAATGTTCCGCTTATTTTATTCGGAATCGGTGCAAAACATTTATTAAAGGAATTTAATGATCTGCCAGTTGATGTGATAGGACTGGACTGGCGCACAACGATTCCAGAAGCCCGCGCAATGGGGGTAACAAAAGTGCTTCAAGGAAATTTAGATCCGGCAACACTTTTAGCGGATTGGGAAACAATCGAAACACGCACAAAGAAAATCTTAGATGACGGAATGCAAGACGGACGTCATGTATTCAACTTAGGTCACGGTGTTACACCGGATATTACCCAAGAAACATTACAAAAACTTGCAAAGCTTGTTAGAACATACTCACAAAGATAAAGGACTGATAAGAATGAAAAAAGAAAAAGTAGGCCTTTTAGTGATGGCTTATGGAACCCCTTATAAAGAAGAAGACATCGAAGGCTATTATACGCATATACGAGGTGGAAGGAAGCCGTCTGAAGAAGCTTTGCTTGATTTACAAGAACGTTATCAAGCTATCGGAGGTATTTCACCACTGGCTCATATTACAGAAGAGCAAGCAAAGCATTTACGAGATCAATTAAATCAAGTGCAGGATAAATATGAATTTGTTGTTTATATTGGATTAAAACATATTGAACCTTTTATTGAGGATGCGGTTAAGCAAATGAACAAGGATGGAATCAAGCAAGCCTATTCGATTGTACTTGCACCTCATTACTCGACCTTTAGTGTCAAGTCATATAATGGACGTGCACAAGAAGAAGCAGAAAAATACGGCATTGATTTAAAATCGGTTGTTGATTGGTATAATACGCCTGGTTTTATTGATTATTGGGCAGGTGAGATAAGTAAGGTTTATGATCGAATGCCAGCAGCTGAACGCTCAGAAGCAATGTTAATCGTCTCAGCGCACAGTTTACCTGAAAAAATATTAAAAGACGGTGATCCCTATGTTTCACAACTCGAAGAAACAGCTCGACTTATTTCCGAAAAAACAGGGATTACAACTTATGAAATTGGTTGGCAAAGTGAAGGAAATACGCCTGATCCTTGGCTTGGTCCAGATGTTCAGGATTTAACGCGAGACTTATATCAGGAAAAAGCTTATAAGGCATTTGTCTATGCTCCTGTTGGTTTTGTCTCAGACCATCTTGAAGTGCTTTATGATAATGATTATGAGTGTAAGCTTGTTTGTGATGAGGTAGGTGCCTCCTATTACAGACCAGAGATGCCAAATACAGATCCCTTGTTTATTAAAAGCTTAAGTGAGGTTGTTTTAGAGCTTGTTAAATAAAGATAGAAAAGGTGATAAAGTGAGTAAGACCGTAGCAATTGTCGGTGGAGGAATTACAGGACTTTCAGCAGCATATTATTTAAAGAAAGCAAGTAAAGAAGAAGGCTTGGATATAAATGTTAAGCTAATTGAGTCGAGTAATCGCTTAGGTGGGAAAATTAAAACTGAAAAACGTGATGGCTTTATAATTGAACGTGGGCCAGATTCTTTTTTATCACGTAAGCATCCAGCTGTAAAGTTAATTGAATCTCTTGGCTTAGAAGAGAAACTTGTTCGAAATGGGACAGGCCAAGCTTATATTTTAGTTGAGGATAAGCTGCATAAGATTCCGCCAGGCTCATTTATGGGAATCCCAACACAGCCAGGCCCTTTTCTATTTTCAGGTCTATTTTCACCGCTCGGAAAGCTTAGAGCAGGTCTTGACCTTGTTAAAAAGAAAAGTAAAGCAAAAGAAGATCAATCTTTAGGTGCTTTTTTTAGATATCGTTTTGGTGATCAGCTCGTTGAAAACTTGATTGAGCCCTTGCTATCAGGGATTTATTCAGGTGATATTGATAAGATGAGTTTAATGTCAACCTTTCCGAATTTTTACGAAATTGAACAGGAACATGGTAGTTTGATTAAGGGGTTGAAAAAAACAATGCCAAAGTCACCCTCTAAAAAAGAAAGGAAAAATCGTCCGGGGATATTTTTTGCTCTTGAAGATGGATTTGAGTCCTTAGTTGATCATCTAAAAGCTACTTTTTCTGAACAGGAGGTCTTACTTAATTCAGCTGTTGATCACATTGAAAAGAAAGAATCAATCTATCATATCCTTTTAGCAGATGGAAAAGTGATCAAAGCTGATGGTGTCATTATGGCTTCGCCTCATAATACTTTACCCAAAGTATTTAGTCAGTATGATTTCTTTGATCATTTTAAAGAGATGCCACAAACATCGGTTGCTAATGTTGCTTTAGCTTATGATTCAGATAAGGTGAAAGATAATTTAGATGGTACGGGCTATGTTGTTTCAAGAAATAGTGACTTCCGTATAACAGCATGTACATGGACACATAAAAAATGGCCACACACTGCTCCTAAGGGCAAGGTCTTACTTAGAAGTTATGTTGGGAAGCCAGACGATCAAGCAATTGTTGATGCATCAGATGAGGAGATTGTTGAAACAGTTTTAAAGGACTTAAGAAAGACAATGACCTTAAAAGGGGATCCTTTATTTACTGTAGTCACACGTTTTAAAGAGGTTATGCCACAATATACTGTTGGGCATCAATCACGTGTCAAGATGACGCGAAAAAACATGGAAGCATCACTTCCAGGCGTCTTTTTAGCGGGAAGTTCTTATGATGGGGTTGGTGTGCCTGATTGCATTGAGCAAGGCGAAACAGCCGTACAATCCATGTTAAATTATTTGAAATGAAGAAAAGTTGAGGAAAGCCAATTAAGCATAAAAAGCAGTTCTAGTATATTTACTAGAATTGCTTTTTGATTTTACGGCTCAAGCGAGTCGTTTGCTAAAGAGTAGTTAATCTATTGTAGAAGTGCCTGCTAAGTTTTTTAGTTAAAAAAAGATGCGACCAAGGTCGCATCATCTAAATAGAAGTTTTAATTATGACATTTTAATTAATGAGGTGAGTTACATTCGTCGCAAACGTTCCCGTAACAGTCTGCTTGTTCTGACATTTCAAAACCACATTCGTGGCATGTCTTTTTAGGTAAGTTTTTAAAGAATTCAAGAACATTAATCATTTTAATTAGCCCCTTTATAGTATAATGGTTTAAGTAAGTAGATACACATACACGAGGAATTAACCTTGTAAAGAGATTGTACTACAACAGATTAGAACAAGTCAAGTGTTATAAGACAAGTTTCTGAAAAAATAGAGGTGAATAAAATGAAGTTAAGAATTATTGGGTTCATGGGAGCTTATCCATCAAGTACAAGTGCTTCATCACTTTATTTAATCGAAAAAGATGGATTTAATTTAGCTTTAGATTTTGGAAGTGGTGGTTTAATGAAATTGCAAAATCATCTAGATATAAAAGATTTATCAGCAGTTGTTCTATCACACTACCATACAGATCATGTAGCTGATCTAGGTGTCTTACAACACCTTAAACTTGTCCAGGCTCAGTTAGGACTAAGTAAAGAGGTCCTAGCTATTTACGGTCATCAAGCGGATTTGACTCAGTTTAATTCATTGACAAGTGACTATACTCAAGGGATTGCTTATGATCCGGATAAAACACTTGAGCTGGGTCCATTCAAGATTGATTTTTTCTTAACAAAACATTCTGTCCCATGCTATGGCATGCGTATTAGCGATGAAAAAAAGACACTGGTCTATACGGGTGATAGTGCATTTGATGAGGGATGGATTAATTTCTCAAAACAGGCAGACTTACTCTTAGCAGATTGTAACTTTTATGCCCATCAAACAATTGATGCCGGTCACATGACTAGTCACGAAGTAGCTAAAATTGCTGAAGCGGCTTCAGTTAAGGAATTGATTTTAACACATCTTCCTCATTACGGAAATCATGCTGATTTATTAAGTGAAGCAAAAGAAATTTATACAGGCAGTGTCAAACTTGCTGAAGAAGGGCTTGTTTGGAAGTAAGCGTTACTTCTTTACATCCCTAGAAGAGATGCTTAAACTAAAGAGAGAAAGAAATAAATGGAGGTCATAAGATGAAGTTTATAGATAATCGTAATATTACTGATCCACAAATCAATTTAGCAATCGAAGAGTATGTTTTACGCCATTTAGATCCGGAATCAACTTACTTATTATTTTATGTAAATGGTCCGTCGATTATCGTTGGTAAGAATCAGAATTCGGTTGAGGAAATTAATACTGAGTATGTAGATAAAAACGATATAAAGGTTGTCAGACGTTTATCGGGGGGAGGATCAGTTTATCACGATTTAGGTAATTTGAACTTTAGCTTTATCACAAAAGATGATGGTGACAGTTTTCATAACTTCGCTAAATTCACTGAGCCTGTCGTGAAAGCTTTGAACAAGATAGGTGTGCCAGCAGAACTCGTTGGTCGTAATGATTTACTTGTAGAGGGGCGTAAGTTTTCAGGTAATGCTCAGTTTTCAACCCGTGGTAGGATGTTTAGTCATGGAACCCTGATGCTTAATTCAGATATTGAAAATGTTGTTTCAGCATTGAATGTGAGCGATGAAAAAATTAAGTCAAAAGGAATTAAATCAATTCGAAGTCGTGTAGCAAATATTCAAGAGTTTTTAGAAGAAGAGCTTTCAATGGAAGATTTCAAAGCCCTTATTTTAAAATCAATTTTCGAAGTTGAAGATTTAAAAGACGTTCCTAAGCATGAGTTGACTGATGAAGACTGGAAAAAAATAGAGGAAATTTCAAAAGAACGTTATCAAAATTGGGACTGGAACTTTGGGAAATCACCTGCTTATAATGTGAAAGCGACTCATAAATTTCCATCTGGCCTATTAGATGTCAGATTGGATGTTAAAAATGGTCTCATAGAAAATTGCAAGATTTACGGAGACTTTTTCGGACTTGGCGATGTGACTGATATAGAAAGTGCTCTAGAAGGTATAAAACACGAGCGTAAATCCGTAACAAAAGCACTTGAAAATGTTGACATTCCTCATTATTTAGGAAAGATTACTAAAGAAGAGTTTATTAATTTAATTTATTAATGAAAAGCTGTTTATAGTGAAAACTATAAGCAGCTTTAATTGTTTATTTAAAAAGATTCAAATAAAATTTTAAAACAACTTCCTTTTTCTAGTTAATATGGTATTATATGATTACTCTAACTTCTTATTTAACATTCAGAGAGGATAAAATAAATGTTAAATAAACAAACCACTTACGAAGTTTCCCCACTTACAATGGCAATCGTTGCAATCGAAACAAATGAAGGTGAAATTGAAACAAAAGTATATGAAACAGATGCTAACTATATCGTTAAACAAAGCCCTCTTAAGTTAATTGATTATGCTTGTCGCTTTTTCGGCAGCTCACTTAGGGGCAGATTAGATGGTACGCGTGACGTTTGTGGTGTG
>JASLIE010000216.1 GCA_030152985.1 Bacillaceae bacterium | reverse complement strand
AGGTCAAAAACCTTTTCAAATGAGTGAGAAAATGGCCCATGCCCTAGATCGTGCAATAAAGCAGCTGACAAACAAACAAGCCGCTCTTCAGGGTCCCACTCTGGATAGCTTTCAATTTTCTGAATGATGCGTCTGACAATCTCATAGACACCGAGCGAATGATTAAAACGACTATGCTCAGCCCCATGAAAAGTTAAATTTGTCGTTCCCAATTGTTTAATCCGACGCAACCTTTGAAACTCTCTTGTCGCAATTAAATCCCAGATGACTTGGTCCTTAACGCGCACGTAACGGTGAACTGGATCTTTAAAAACTTTAACTTCACTTAGTTCTTGATTTTTATATTCCAAATTAATCACCCGTTTCTTTAATATGTTTAGTTCTTATTATATAATAGTTTTAATAAGTAACAAATATTAGTGAATGGAGCATACTGAGTGAAACAATGGCATGAGTACTTTAATTCAGATGAAATACGTTTTCTCGATCACACAGAAAAAAAGACTTTTTTAAATGAAAGCTATCAAGCTCGGACTTCTTTTGCGCTTGATGATGCCCTCGCCCTCTCTGTTGGTGAGGGAAATTCTCAACCGACACTCCGCTTATGGCTACACGACCAAACTGTCGTTCTTGGCATTCCAGATACGCGTGTGCCTTATTTAAAAGAGGCACTGCAGTTTTTAATTAAAGAAGGGCAAAGGCCAATTGTAAGAAATAGCGGGGGCTTAGCAGTAGCGCTTGATTCAGGTGTTTTAAACCTCTCTTTCATTATGCCCAACAACAATCAAATCAATATTCATACAGGTTATGATATTATGCTTTCTTTTATTCGTGACCTTTTTTCAGACTTCACCCAAGAAATTAAAGCATATGAAATTGTTGGTTCTTATTGCCCGGGAGACTATGATTTAAGCCTGAATGGGATAAAATTCGCCGGCATTTCACAAAGGCGCGTTAAGAACGGTGTTTCAGTGCAGATTTATTTAGATATTAATGGAGACAGTGATAAACGCGCCTTACTCATTAAAGAATTTTATAAGCGCGGCATAAAGAAGCAAATACCACATTACAGTTATCCGCTTGTAGATCCTAAAAAAATGGCATCACTTTCTACTTTATTAGACAAGGAACTAACCATTCCTTTTGTCATTAAACAAATAGAGAGTCGTCTAGCTAGACACTTTAAACTCAGCCAAGCTGACTTTTCAGCAAGCGAGCTTGAGAATTTCCATAAGCGAACTGAACAAATGAACAAGCGCAATGACATCTTAACACCCTTTTTAGCTTAAAAAAAAGCACACAAATGCAGATTACTGCTTTGTGTGCTTTTCTTAAACTTGAGCCGCTGTAATCAGGGCTAGCTTATAAACATCTTCCGTATTACAGCCACGTGAGAGGTCATTCACTGGCTTGTTTAAACCTTGTAGGATTGGACCAACCGCTTCAAAACCACCTAAACGTTCAGCAATTTTATAACCAATATTTCCCGCTTCTAAGCTCGGAAAGACAAAAACATTCGCATCCCCTTGAAGTGGTGAATCAGGTGCTTTTTGTTTAGCGACACTCGGTACAAATGCAGCGTCAAACTGAAACTCACCATCTATCACTAGTTCTTTATCTCTTTCTTTAGCAAGTTCAATTGCTTTTTCTACGCGTTTTGTTTCCTCTGAAACTGCCGATCCCTTTGTTGAAAAACTAAGCATAGCAACTTTAGGATCAAGGTCAAAGACAAGCGCCGTCTTTTTACTTTCAACCGCAATCTCTGCTAAATCTTCGCTCGTTGGTGCGATATTAATGGCACAATCACCAAAGATATAACGCTCATCTTCACGCACCATGACAAAGACGCCTGATGTCTTATTGATCCCCTCTTTTGTTTTAATAATCTGTAGGGCCGGTCTAACCGTATCAGATGTTGAATGAACTGCACCACTCACTAACCCATCTGCCTCCTCCATTTGAACAAGCATGGTACCAAAGTAATTAGGCGTAAGTAAAATCTCGGCCGCTTCTTCTGCCGTATTTTTCCCTGCACGAATCTCTAAAAATAAATCCAACATCTCATCAAACTTTTCATATGTCTCTGGATTAACAATTTCACATGATGTTAAATTCACATCAAAGGCACTTGCCTTTTCACTAATTTCCTTTTCATCACCGATTAAAACAGGTAATAAAAGATGCTCACTTGCAAGTTTACTTGCTGCGGTTAGGATACGTTGATCAGTTGCTTCAGGAAACACAATCTTTCGCTTATTTTCTTTCGCTAAGCCTTGCTTAATTTTATCAAATAACTGACTCACTTGAACTCCCCCTTGGTTGACTTTTGATTAGTCGATTTCTTGTCATTATAGCATGAATTAAGTAATTTTCTAGTAATTTTCATGACAAAGCTTTGACGTTGGCTGATTTGCTCTCAAACTATGCTATAGTTGATTTGAATGAACAAGGAGGTTTTTTAGATGGTTGAACATGTAGAAACTTTTGACGGATGGTACAGTCTTCACGACTTAAGAACGGTGGATTGGACCGCTTGGAAATATGCAAGTGAAGAAGAACGCGAAGAGGCTTTAGCTGATTTTAACAGGCTCTTAGATAAGTGGCAGGAGGTTGAGGACAAGAAAGAGGGGAGTCATGCTTTTTATAATGTTGTTGGACAAAAGGCCGACTTCATCTTTATGTTTTTACGCCCGACTGTTGAAGAGCTCAATGAACTCGAAAACGAACTTAATAAATCAAAAATAGGCGAATACCTCATGCCTGCTCACTCCTACTTTTCAGTCGTTGAAATCTCACGCTATCAGCCTGAAAAACCAGGTGTTGACTTAGAACAGTCAGACTACGTTCAAGAGCGTCTCTATCCAACCTTACCAAAATATGATTATATGTCCTTTTATCCAATGGATCGACGCCGTGAAGGAAATGACAATTGGTATACACTTGAAAAAGATGTACGTGCACAGCTCCTTTACCAGCATAGTAAAACAGGCCGTAAATATGCAGGTAAAATCAAACAAATTATTACGGGCTCAATTGGCTTTGATCTCTGGGAGTGGGGCGTGACTTTATTTGCACATGACGTACTTGAGCTGAAAAAAATCGTTTATGAGATGCGTTTTGATGAAGTGAGCTCACGCTACGGTGAATTTGGCGACTTCTTTATTGGAACACGCATGACAAAAGAAAAAGTGCCTGCTTTCTTTAATATTAAATAACAAAAAACCAGTACGGCTTAGAAGCCGTACTGGTTTTTTATTTAGATAAATTTCATGATTGCATAGCCAAAACAGACCCAACCGATTAAAAAAATGACTCCACCAAATGGTGTAATCATGGCTAGCTGTTTAATCCCTGTTGTCGAATAAAAA
>JASLIE010000006.1 GCA_030152985.1 Bacillaceae bacterium | reverse complement strand
GCAGCTAAATAAGAGGCAATCATACCTCCCATTGAAAAACCGATAAGATAAATCTCATCACATTTTTCATATAAAGCTTCGATGGCACGCTCACCGTCTGCTAACCAAGCTTCAAAACGAGCGTCTTTTAAATCCAAATGCTCATGACCCGAAAGTATGGGAACAGAAATCTCCCAGTCAGTTGTCTCCTTTAAATGTTCAATTAATGGTTCTAATTCATAAGGTCCACCTGTATAGCCATGAATAATTAAGCAACCAATCATCTACTCACCTCATTCATCTTTGTATTCAATTTTACCAAGTATATAAGCAATTAAAAGTCCCAGTATAAAGGTAGATAGACTTACACTCCACATCATAATACTAGATGGTATACCCGGAAAAATAACAGATATCGATCCGATAACAAGGCCAATAATCAAGGCAAAGGTTCCTGTTCGATAATGGGTTAAAAAGTAATTGATGATCTTACTCATCAAAAGAATCCCAATCACAATCCCACTTCCCAATGTTAAAATAATTGAAAAGTCAAGATCACTCAATCCATTAACAGCAGTTAAGTAAACACCCATTACAAGTAAAATAAAAGAACCACTAATCCCCGGTAAAATCATAGCAGCACTCGCAAGGACCCCTGCTAAAAATAAATAGGCATAAAACCCTAAGCCACGTTCTACAATAATCTCAGTATTTGAACTCGCCTCAGGTAATAAAATAAGTAGAATAATTCCAATGATTAATAAGAGATAATGAACCGGTTTAAAGGTGTTCTTTGCATCAGATTCTCTAAATAAAAAAGGTAAAACACCGATAATTAGACCCATAAATCCAAAAAAAGTCGGAACCGGATGCTTAAGTAGTAACCATTCCATAAAATGACTCAAGCTAAAGAGTGCTAAGACAACACCCATTCCTAATGGAACTAAAAACTTCAAGGCTTCCTGATAACGCTTAGAGAGCAAGTTATTAATTGATTGAATCAACTCATCATAAATCCCAAGTAATACGGCGATGGTCCCGCCACTTACACCAGGCACAATGTCACTTACACCCATCAACATGCCCCGGTAAATATTTTTCCATTTCATTTTCTGTCTTCCTCACTCTCTTTAAATTCATTCCTTCACTTATTATACTTTACTTTTTACTTTTTGAACAATTGAACTCTACACTTTCTATCCAATTGATAATCACTTTATAATTCTAATTGATAATTTTTGTTCTTTTAAAGGATACTCCATTAAAGCACAGATGACATACACACATCATATACAATAGTTTATGTTTTTGTCTTGACTATTTAAAATGAACACGATATAATAATGATTATAAATAAGGAGAGTGTTGAAAATGACAAATGACAATAAAAACAAGAAAAAATTAACAACAGCAGCAGGCGCACCTGTCGTTGATAACCAAGATACAATGACAGCAGGACCAAGAGGACCTGTCTTATTACAAGACGTTTGGTTACTTGAGAAGCTTGCTCATTTTGACCGTGAAGTTATCCCTGAAAGACGTATGCACGCTAAAGGTTCAGGTGCCTATGGTACATTTACAGTCACACATGATATAACCAAATATACAAAAGCAAAAGTTTTCTCAGAGATCGGAAAGCAAACAGATATGTTTGTTCGTTTCTCAACTGTTGCAGGTGAACGTGGTGCAGCAGATACAGAACGTGATATTCGTGGTTTTGCTATGCGTTTTTATACTGAAGAAGGAAATTGGGACTTAGTCGGAAATAACACACCGGTCTTTTTCTTTAGAGATCCCCTAAAGTTCCCTGATTTAAACCATGCAATCAAACGTGATCCGCGTACTAACCTACGCTCGCCAAATACGAACTGGGACTTTTGGACTTCTTTACCTGAAGCACTGCATCAAATTACAATTACAATGAGTGATCGTGGAATTCCTAAATCATTCCGTCACATGCACGGTTTCGGGAGCCACACATTCAGTATGATGAATGCTGATAATGAACGTGTTTGGGTGAAGTTTCACTTAGTCAGCCAGCAAGGAATTGAGAATACGACAGACCAAGAAGCTGAAGAAATTGTCGGTAAGGACCGTGAGAAAAATCAGCGCGATCTTTACGAGGCAATTGAAGAAGGTAATTTCCCTAAATGGAAAATGTACATTCAAGTTATGACTGAAGAAGAAGCAGATCAAATGCCTTACAACCCATTTGATTTAACAAAAGTTTGGTATAAAGGCGATTTCCCATTAATTCCGGTTGGAGAATTTGAATTAAATAAAAATCCAGATAACTATTTTGCAGAAGTTGAACAAGCTGCTTTCACTCCTGCTAATATTGTCCCTGGTATCGGATTCTCACCAGACAAAATGTTACAGGCACGTCTCTTCTCATACGGAGACGCTCAGCGTTATCGTTTAGGTGTAAACCATCACCAAATTCCTGTTAACCAACCACGATGCCCATTCCATAGCTATCACAGAGATGGTGCTATGCGTGTAGATGGTAACTTAGGAAGCTTACTTGACTATGAACCAAATAGTTATGGTGAGTGGGAAGAACAACCTGAACATCGTGAGCCGGCACTCCCAATTCATGGAGACGGAACACAGTGGGACTTCCATGAAGATGACAATAACTACTACGAGCAACCTGGTAAATTATTCAACTTAATGAGTGATGAACAGAAACAAGTTCTCTTTGAAAATACAGCTCGTAATATGGGTGACTCAGAAAAAATGATTAAACTCCGCCACATCAATAACTGTTATAAAGCTGATCCAGCTTACGGTGAAGGTGTTGCAAAAGC
>JASLIE010000278.1 GCA_030152985.1 Bacillaceae bacterium | reverse complement strand
CAAAAATATTTATAGAGTTAAAAAAGTAGGCTGCTTTTATTATAAATAGGAGGTTTATATATGTCAGATAAAAAAGATGAAGTTAGTGAAGAAGAAGTAACTCTAGAAGATGTTAAAAAAGATTTATTAAAAACAGGTAAGAAGAAAGGCGAACTTGCTTATGAAGAAGTTGCCGATCAATTGTCCGCATTTGAAATTGAACCTGAAGACATTGACGCTTTTTATGAGGAACTTGAACAAAAGGGAATTAAGGTAACTGGTGATCCTGAAGATGACAAAGATGAACCTACTGCAGATAATTTAAGGGATTTGAGTGTTCCTTTAGGCATTAAAATAAACGACCCTGTTAGAATGTATCTTAAAGAAATTGGACGTGTAGATTTATTAACAGCAGAAGAAGAAGTTGAATTAGCTAAACGCATTCTTGAAGGTGATGAAATGGCGAGTCAAGAATTAGCGGAAGCTAACTTACGTCTTGTTGTTAGTATTGCTAAAAGGTATGTCGGACGTGGTATGTTATTTTTAGATTTAATTCAGGAAGGTAATATGGGGCTTATGAAAGCCGTTGAAAAATTCGACCATGAAAAGGGATTTAAATTTAGTACTTATGCTACTTGGTGGATTCGACAAGCGATTACACGTGCAATAGCCGACCAAGCAAGAACGATTCGGATTCCGGTGCATATGGTTGAAACGATTAATAAATTGATCAGAATTCAACGCCAACTCCTACAAGATTTAGGAAGAGAGCCAACGCCTGAAGAGATTGGAAAAGAGATGGAAATTAGTCCAGATAAAGTTCGAGACATCTTAAAGATTTCTCAAGAACCGGTATCACTCGAAACTCCAATTGGTGAGGAAGATGATTCTCATTTAGGTGACTTCATTGAAGATCAAGAAGCAGTTTCACCTTCAGATCATGCAGCCTATGAATTACTTAAAGAACAGCTAGAAGATGTGTTAGACACGCTTACAGACCGTGAAGAAAACGTCTTGCGCTTACGATTTGGTTTAGATGACGGAAGAACACGGACATTAGAAGAAGTCGGTAAAGTTTTTGGTGTTACACGTGAACGTATTCGTCAAATTGAAGCAAAAGCCTTAAGAAAATTGCGTCATCCAAGTCGTAGTAAGCAATTAAAAGATTTTTTAGAATGAAATTAGCAGTTAAATACATGTATTACTTTTAATATTCATAAAAATCTAGTAATATAGATATAGTCTTTATTAACTATCATTACTAGATATACATAAGGAGGACGAAAATGAAAACAAATATTATACCATTTGCTATTATAGCGATTGTCGGAATCTTTGCTGTTGTAATTGTCTCTCAAATCGGTGTTAACCAAAGAGAAGAAATTCAATTAGCTGAAGAAAATGGTGGAGAAGTTGAAGAAACTGAAGAAGTGTCAACAGATCCAGAAGAATCATTTGCTAATAGCTGTGCAAGCTGTCATGGTGCAGATTTAACAGGTGGAGCTGGTCCAGATTTAACATCAGTTGGAGCAGATTTTTCACAAGATGAAATCAATGAGATTATTACAAATGGTCTACCAGGAATGCCTGCAGGCTTAGTAGGGCCAGAACAAGCAGAAGCTATTTCAGAATGGCTAAGTGAGAAAAAGTAGAATATTTTTTAAAAGAAGCTTTCTGTATTCATACAGAAAGCTTCTTCTCAATTATATAGATAAATAAAGGTGAGTAAATGAAAAATAATATATCTAAACGGTTAAAATTTTTAGCGAATTTTATTGATGAGGGTAGTTTTTTTGCTGATATAGGTTCAGATCATGCCTATCTTCCGACCTTCGTTTGTTTAAAAGACAAAAGTGCTGAAGCGATTGCTGGTGAACTTAATCAAGGTCCTTATATGAAGGCTAAGTCAGTTGTCGACTCCTATAATTTAACTGATCGTATTGAAGTGAGGCAGGGAGATGGTCTTGAAGTAATCCAAGATCGACTTGTTGATACAATCGTTATTGCAGGTATGGGAGGAAAGTTAATTAAATCAATCTTAATTAAACATCCCTTACCTCAAAGCGTGAAAAGACTCGTTTTACAACCAAATGTAGATGCACATCTCTTACGTGAATATATTCAGTTGAATAACATTCAATTAGAAAAAGAGTATATTCTTGAAGAAAACGGACACTTTTATGAAGTGTTGATTATTTCCTTAAGAACCTCAGAAAAGAAATATACAGAAAAAGAGCTTTTATTTGGACCAATGCTATTACAAGAAAAGTCAGCTAGCTTTATTCGAAAATGGGAAGAGGAATTAGAGAAGGTAAATTATATTATTAAACAGATTAAAGAGGCAAATCAAATAAATAAGGTACAATTAAATAAATTTAAACGGTTAAAAGATTTAATTGAGGAGGCTATTTTAGAATGAAATTAAAAAATAAAGATATTTTTAACGAACTTGAAAAATGGGCACCCCAATCATTGGCTTATGAATGGGATAATGTAGGTCTTCAAATAGGTTCAGAAGATCGTCCTGTTAAAAATGTCCTCATAACACTTGATGTTTTAGAATCTGTTGTTGATGAAGCAATTAAAAACGAAGTAGACCTGATTATTGCACATCACCCATTGTTATTTAAATCGTTTAAAAAAATTAATACAGCAACTCCAAAAGGTAAAGTAATCGAAAAGCTAATTAAACATGACATATCGGTTTATGCGGCGCATACTAATTTAGATATTGCAGAAGGTGGTGTAAATGACTTACTTAGTCATAGACTGAATTTAAGTGAGGTTACTTATCTTAAAGAGACGCATCAATTTCCTTTTTATAAGTTAGTTGCTTATGTTCCAAATACGCACACAGAAACTGTTCGCGATAAGATATTAGCAGCTGGAGCAGGTTCTTTAGGGGATTATTCTCATTGCTCCTATAAAATTGAAGGCAATGGAACGTTTAAGCCACTTGAAAAGGCTGAACCTTATCTTGGGAGTAAGTATAAACTAGAAGAAGTAGAAGAAAGTCGTTTAGAATTTACGGTAAAGTCCAAAAAAGTAAAAAAAGTGATTTCTGCTTTAAAAGAAGCGCATCCTTATGAAGAGGTTGCTTATGACGTTTTTAAGTTAGAAAACTTAAG
>JASLIE010000249.1 GCA_030152985.1 Bacillaceae bacterium | reverse complement strand
TTTATCCGATGCATATGGTCAGCTTTATGCGGCGTCTGAAGAAGAGCTCATGCGTTTTACGGAAGTCTTTGTTGATGCAGTAACAAAACCAATTTCAGCAAATGTGCAAGCGATTTCTATCTATAAATATTATGATTATTTGTATAAGACTGATTTAGATAAAAGCTATTTATTTATTGAATTTAATTTGTTGTCAGTTCATATTAGTATTTTTTCTGAAAATAAATTAGAGTTTACACGCTATCAGTCATTAGACTTAAATCGAACAAATTGGGACTCAAATTATAATTCAAAAGAGGGAAATGTCGAGTGGATTTATATAGGTGAAGAGGCAGCACTTGAAGCAGTAATCGAGGGGCAAGTAGCTGAAATTGAATATCTAATGGACTTTTATCGTACTTCAATTAATGAATCAAAGGAAATTACAGATCTTGTTTTATTAGGTGATAGCCCTTATTTAAAGGAAATATTAAGGCGAATAAAAACAAGATATGATTTACCCACCTTACTTTTAGAAGGGTATTTATCTCAGGACCGTCATGATTTGGCATTTAATAAATTTGTTCCGGCACTGGGTCTATCATTAGAAGGAGTACACTAAATGGAGCAAATAAAACTACCAGAAATTAATTTACTACCACAATATAAAAGACAGAGTCCGGTGACCTTGTTTTTATACCTTGTTATTTGTTTAGTCGTTTTAGCCTTACTCGGTTATTTAGTATTTAATTATTTTGAGACAAAATCAGAAAATGAATTGTTAGAATCACAAATTGAACAAAAAAAATTAGAGCTAGAGACCTTGACCTCATTAGGTCAAACAGATTCATCTGAAGGAGCTAGCCGCGTCACATTAGAAGAAGCTGTAGAAATCGCGGAGTATTTTTCGCTTCCGACATCTGAAGTAATTGATGATATTTTAGAGCGTCTTCCTCACCATGGTTATTTAAGCGAATATAATTTGAGCGAAGGGATAATTGAGATTAAAAATGAGTTTGAAACGCTTAACTTTGTCTCGGCTTATGTTGACTCCTTGCTCCAATCAGATTATTTAGCAGATGTAAGAACAGGAAAAGTTGAAGAGTTTGATGTTGCAGATCGGATTAATGAAGCAGATTTCATTAAATATTATAAAATTATACCACGTTATCAGACTGTAACAGAATTAAGTCTTAACCGCGATGAAGTCAAAGGAGAAGATGAAGCAGATGAATAATTTATTTTTAGAGAATAAACGTTACTTCTATTTGTTTCTCTCCCTATTTATAATCGCCTTACTTGCTTTTTATTTTTTATTTTTTCGTCCTACATCTCAAGAAAATGAAGATAAAAAAGCCAGTTATCTTAAATTAGAAGAAGAAATCGCACTTATTTCTGCAAGTGAAGAAAATGAAACACTAGATGAGAGTATGTTAGACGACTTAAAACTATTAGAAAAAGTACCGAAGTCTTATGAACTTGAGCAGTTTTTATTAACTTTAAATGAAATTGAATTAGTAAGTGACAGTCGTTTTGTAGGTCTTGAGATGTCTTATGACGATGCATTACCAAAGCTTGCTGAAGAAGATGAAGCAGAGGAAACAGGCGAATCAGAGGATTCTGAAGAAGAAAACTCAGACGAAGAAGAGACGAAGGAAGATGAAGCAGGCGTATCGGATGAAGCAGATGAGAATGTATTATTTACCTTTGAAGATCAACCTGAAAATATGCATGTCATGACAGCACATATCACAGTAGCTTCACCGAATTATAAAGCATTTAAAAAATTATTAGAAGAAATTGAAAGTCAAGATAGAATTATGTTTGTTAATGGAATGAACTTTATAAAGCCGGCTGAAAAAGAGCTCGTCATTGAAGATAGTTCAAATGAATCTATTTACTTCACTGCAGATATAACAACCTTTTATTATTCAGAAGATTAAGAGGGAGGGATAATCATATTAAATCATACAGAGAAAGGGTTCACTTTGCTTGAGGTGCTTACAGCTATTATCATTTTAACGATTGTTTTAACATCGGTTGTTAATTTATTAAATTATAATAACCGGGTTTCCGCGACAAATACAGAGCAATTAGTTGCGATAAATCTAGCAAAATCTTCAATAGAACAGTTAAAAGTGCAAGAAAAAGAAGTTATTAATATGATACCAAACAAAAATAATCTAACCGAATGGGAATTGAATAAAAAAACATGTACGAATCCAAGAATCTGTCATAACTTATTTGAAGTTGTGATTAACGATACAGATTATGTTATTAAAGTGTTTCTGAGTCAAATACCTGAAGAAAAAAAACTTAACCTCATCGACATAAGAGTTGAAGTGACTGTAGAAGATCGATTAGCATTTGCTGAAGTAGAGGGGTATTTAAATGATTAGTTACTTTAAAAATGAAAGAGGAATGTCATTAATCGAACTGTTAGCAACAGTTGCCTTAGCAGGAATTGTTGCAGCACTTATCTTCTCAGTGATGAGTACAAGTCTTCGAACAACTGAACGCATTAGTGCTGAATCTGAGCTGAGAGATGAAGCAGATTTAATTATGTCTAATTTTATTGAAAGTCTTTATAAGACCAAGCAGAGTGAAATTAGTCGTCACGTAACAGCTGCTTCAAGCTCATACATTTTATTGAAAAACAATCAAAAAATTGGGTTTGACCGTCAAGATGTACTTGTAACGCGTCCTAATACAAATCATTTAGATCAAACAATTCAAGAGAATCTAAAACCGATTAATCAAAAAATTACTATCGCAAGTCCTTCAACAATAGAAGAAGTTGCAAATGGTCAATATGAGATTAAATTATTTTTAAAACATGAAGATTTTAAAGAGGCAATCGAGACGCGAAGTCGTATTGGGATTATTAGAGATAAAAGTAATTGAAGGGAATGATAGTCCATGCTAATTAAAAGAGTTAAAAATGATAAAGGCTATGCATTAGTATCCGTCTTACTTGTCAGTATATTAATTTTTTCGATAGCGACTATTTTATTATTTATTACTTCAAATAGTTCAAGAAAAACAGTTGTGCGTGACGATCTCGTTCAAGCTCAAGAACTCTCTGAAAAAGGTCTCAAACATATATTAAGCCAAATTACGACAGAGTTAGATGAAGCCATTGCTAAAGAACACGGAAAGGTAAAAAAAGAAGACTTTCTTCAAGTTATGAATGATATATTAAATACCTATACTTGTAGTAACACCACAATCACAAAGTTTAAAAAAACAGAGGGTGAATATGAAGCTTGTATCACAGATGTCGGTGATGAAGACGACTTGTTAAGAGAGGTTGTTTTTTTAAGTAAAGGTGAACGGGGTGAACAGGAAAAAGAAGTTGAAACAACAATCGAAATTGGTGCAGATGATACCTTAAGAGCTTTAAATTATGCTGTTAATGTACCAAAAAGTAAAAAATGTCATGAAAACAAAAGAAACTGTTTTGCAGGTGAGGGAAATGTCTTGCTTCATGGTGCAGCAGATATTAGAGGAAATATGCGAGTCGATGGTGATATCGGAACAACAGCTAATGGACGCGTGAGTCTTAACCGTGTGACTTACTGGGTACCAACTTATTTACCTTCAATTAAACCAGTTTCTGGTAAGGGGAAGGCCGAACTTGCCTTAGATGGTGATCTTTATCGAATGACTCGTTTAGAGAGAGTTAAATCAAATGACGATTATGCAAAACATTCGAGTGTTGATATGTCAAAAGGTGTTTATGGGGGTGCACAATTTATTCAATCAAACAATGCGCTTCACCAGGTTTTTCATGAGACACCACGTATTGTTGAGGCGGAACAGAAAATAGATGAAGTTGAAGTGAATAAGACGGTTAATGAAGCAAGCAATGTGACTAACGTTTGGTCGTCACTCCATTTACAAAATCAGACCTATATTAGTAATGAAAGACGTCCAACCAAAATAA
>JASLIE010000219.1 GCA_030152985.1 Bacillaceae bacterium | reverse complement strand
AACATGTCATGTGTTAATTGTAAATATTAGTAATTAAAAAAATAGTATAGACTGTTATTTTAAAAGGCGAGCATCCTCAGATGCTCGCCTTTTAAGTCATTAACTTTTATCTTATATGATTTTACTACTCACGATTAATAATTACTGGTGGTAATACTTCTTGAATAAGATCTTCTTCGTTATTTAATGAATGGTGTTTTTCAATAATTTCTGGATCATATTCTACAGTCAATCGTGAGTTATCGCCTTGATTTCTAGGCCTTTGATAATATGTGTTACCATACTGTTCTGTTATATTATTTACTCTATCACGAGTTGATCTTGTTTTTCCTTTAACAGCATTGAATACTAATCGATTTGCTGAAAGTCCGCCACGAATATAAATGTTCGACCCAGCTCCATACATTTCAACAGCATCATTTGCATAGAAAAACCCATTAATAACACTTGGATCATCTAAATTAACACTGTTATTAACCATGCGAATTGTTCCTTCTGAGAATATAAACAATGTACCATCTTCATTTTGATTATTTGTCAATGTACCAATAGTAGATTCTTCAATTGTTACATTTCCTTTAACGTAAATTAATGCATTGGCTAATAAATCAGCGTGACGAACATGCAAGTTCCCTTCGACATATAAAGTATTTCTCAACTCAACCCCTCTCTTTCTTGGACGATTGCTAAAATCACCAATCATAAGATCTCCGTAAACCTTCGTCGGTCGATTAAGATTACTTGTATATGAAATATCGCTTAGAAATAATGTGTTTACATTAGTTGTGTTACGTGTATTATTTATAATAGAAACAACATCTACTTCATCCACCTTCTTATCTGCATTTACAATGCGAGGTGCGTCTTTAAACACTCTATTTAAATTAGAAGTAGCTTCAACAAATTTTGCCCTACTCCCACTACCATTAGCCATATTCGAAGCTATATGACGATCATATTCTCGCACATTACTTATACGATCAACATCTCTTATTTCATAAACCTCTCCACCTAAAGATAAATTAGCTCTTCCAATACCCGAAACTGGCCTTATAGACGGTAGATGCGTCGGTACCCAATATGAGTTATTTCCATATCCTATGCGAGCTTTATCAACCGTGCCAATATCACCATCAACACGAATATTTCCTAATATATTTACGCCACCATGCAATAAAACATTTCCTTCTCCTGGAAAGCAATTTCTAGAATTCTCAAGACATTCTTTGCTTTTAGGTACGTTAATAGCATAGTTAAGTGCTCCTAAGGTACTATCCGCCCCAATTTTCATCTGCGTTTTAACTTCTTTTTCTTGCTTTCCTTTTAACCCTTTACTGACAAACTCAACTTTTCTAAAGACCTCATCTTCATCACCTAGATCATTTAAACAAGCTTCATAATTACCGTCTGATTCTTTTAATTTACCTAAAGTATTTGTATCACAAGAATATTTTTCTAAAATTTTACTCATTGATTCTAAAAACTCTGGCTTCGTCATTGTTCCATTATTGTTTTTAATAGCATCATTTAATTCATTATTAATTTGATTGAGTAAATGTTTTAAACCTTTTTCAGAAAGTTCTTGAGCCTGAACTAAGTGCTCCCTGACAACCGTTTTTTTAGTTCCATTTGAAGTTATAAAAAATAAACTCATTGCAAGTAAGAATACAAGTACACTAACAAGTAAAACTGTTAACAACGCATACCCAGAATCATCATTCAATTTTTTTTTCAGCATTTTAATCATCTTCCTTCCCTTTAGTCGTGTCTTTTATGATTCCAATTTGACTTCTAGTTTCTACTGCTTCCTTTAAGTCAGCATGCTTTAAATAAAGCTTTATCTCATAACGACCTGCTTCTAATTCATTGATAGATGATGTTTCTAAAATACTAATTTTGGGATTTAAAGGAATGATTTCTTCTTGTCTTATTTGTTCGACTGAATTATTCGAGTTTTTCAAAGTATATAAAACTTTGTTTTCTTCAAAACCTATTTTTTGATTGTTTTTTAATAAAATGTAAGATGTTGAGCCTTGCTTCTTAAAATCCTTTATCTCACTTTCTTTTGTCAAAAAAATACTTTCTAAAAAATTACCCAATATAATATCTGCTTCATCCCTTATTTCTTCCTCAGCACTTACCCTTTCAGATGTTTTAATTGCAATATTAAGTATCGAGAAAATCATAATAGAAATTAATGAAGCAATAAAAACACCAGCAAGCAGTTCAATTAAAGATATTCCTTTTTCATCAGTTCGTAGCTTAATCATTTAAATAGCCCTCCACTTCAGAAAAAACTAATTTATCCTCAATCAATACCTCAACACGTAAATCGATTAACCCTAACTCTTTTTCTTCCTTTAATTGACTGACATAATATTTAACTTCGTATTTTTTATCGTTAATTATAACTTCAAATAAATCGTCACATATCTGCGGATTTATACAATGATTTTTTGTAAATTCAAGTTCTTCTTTTCCTTCTACCTCTGGTAACATTGTAATAATTCTATTTTCCTGTGCTTTAATTCGCTCAATTGAAGCTTTAGCAAGATTAATTGCAACAAGATTTTCTGT
>JASLIE010000174.1 GCA_030152985.1 Bacillaceae bacterium | reverse complement strand
CAAAAATTCCACCGTTTGTAATTGTGAATGATCCACCTTGTAGATCATCAATTCCTAATGTGTTTTCTTGTGCCATTGTTCCGAGACGTTTAATCTCTTCTTCAACACCTGCAAATGTTAATTTATCTGCATCGCGTACAACTGGAACAACAAGTCCACCTGGCGCTCCAACTGCAATACCGATGTCATAATATTCCTTAATGAGTAAATCCGTTCCGTCAATTTCAGCATTTAAGAGTGGGAACTCTTTAAGTGCGGCAACACTTGCTTTTGTAAAGAATGACATGAAACCAAGTTTAATATCATTTTTTGCAACAAAGTCTTCTTGACGCTCTTTACGTAAGTTCATAATAGCTGTCATATCAACTTCGTTAAAAGTTGTGAGCATTGCTGCTGTTTGTTGTGCTTCAACTAAACGCTTAGCAATTGTTTGACGACGACGTGTCATTTTTTCACGACGTGTTGGTTTTTCAAATTCATCTGTTGTTGTTTGTGCTGATGCTTGCGCTGCTTGTTTTGGTGCTTTTGCAGCAGCTTCAACATCTTCAGGACGTACACGTCCCATTCTTTCTTGTACTTCTGCTAAATCAATATTTAATTCACGTGCACGTTTACGTGCTGCTGGTGAAGCTACGATTCCATCACTTTCTGTGGATGTTTGAGCTTCCTCTTTTACTTCTTCTTTTTTCGGTGCTTCTTCTTTTGTTTCTGGTGCTTTTTCTTCTGTTGTTTGCGTCGTGCCTGCTTCAGCGTTTTCATCAATCTTACCGATTGCATCACCGACTGAAACATCTTCACCTGCTTCGTGTAAGATTTCAACAAGTACACCTGAGACCTCTGAGTTTACCTCAACGTTAACTTTATCCGTCTCGAGTTCAACAACCGGATCTCCTTGATTAACCATATCACCTGGATTAACAAGCCATTCAGCAATTGTTCCTTCTGTAATCGATTCTGCTAATTCTGGAATAATAATTTCCTTCACAATTAGTTCCTCCCTTTCGTCTGATTAATTGCATCTGAGACAACTTTTTCTTGAATAATACGGTGAACGTTTGGCTCACCAACAGATGTTGAAGCTCTCTCAGGTCGACCTACATAATTAATTTCTACACCTTCTGGGACAATGTCACGTAAATATTCTAAAACAAAACGCCAGCTTCCCATATTCTTAGGCTCTTCTTGTACCCAAACAACCTCTTCTAAATTAGGTAACTGCTTAATCTCATCTTTAAGCTGCTCGAGTGGGAAAGGATAAAGTTGTTCAACACGCATTGAACGTAGCCAGTCAAACTTCTCATCTGACTCAACAATGGCTGTTTCGATATCTACCATAATCTTTCCTGTTCCGAGTAAAAGACGTTTAGCATTCTTCTTACTTACTTTTAAGTTTGGCTGATTGCGTAATGGTAAAAACTTACCTTCAGCAAAGGCTTCAACAGGAGATGAGATACGTTCATCTCTTAGTAAACTCTTAGGCGACATCACAACAAGTGGACGTGCCTCTTCTTTACCTTGCATCATTGCTTGTCTACGTAGCAAATGGAAGAACTGAGCAGCCGATGTGACGTTTGCAACAATCATATTGTTTTCGCCTGCCATCTGTAAGAAACGTTCTAAGCGTGCACTTGAGTGCTCTGGGCCCTGTCCTTCGTAGCCATGAGGTAAAAGCATAACTAAATTTGACTTCTCTCCCCATTTAGCACGTGCCGATGAAATGAACTGATCAAACATGACTTGAGCAACGTTTGCAAAGTCTCCAAATTGAGCTTCCCAAATAACAAGCGTCTCAGGTGACTGAACACTATAACCATATTCAAAACCTAAAACAGCTGTTTCTGAAAGTGGACTATTATGAATATCAAAAGATGCTTTAGCGTCTTCTAAACCATGCATCGGACAATAGCTTTCACCCGTTTCAGTATCATAAAGAACAACTTGTCGATGAGCAAATGTTCCACGCTCAGAATCTTGTCCTGTGATTCTGATTGGAATCCCATCGCTTAAAATCGATGCGTAAGCAAGTGCTTCACCTAGACCCCAGTCCGCTTTATTTCCTTCATCTAACATTGTTTCACGACGTTTAAAAACACGGTTCAAACGTTTAAACATATTAAACCCTTCTGGGCGCTTGAGTAAATCTTCATTTAATTTCTTTAACTTGTCAGCCGGTACAGCTGTATCATAGTCGTCAATACTTTTTGCAAGTACATCCGGCATTTTCAATTCGCTAATACCTTGTAGTTTATCTTCTTTCATCGAGTCATAAATTGCTTGTAATTCATCTTGAATTTTCTGCTTCATTTCAGCATACTCACCCGCTTTAATCACTGATTCTTCTTCTAATTCCTTAGCGAAAATCTCTGTGACTGTTGGGTGCTCATCAATTTCCTTATACAACTTAGGTTGTGTTGATCTCGGTTCATCCATTTCGTTATGCCCATAACGACGGTAACCAACTAAATCAATTAAAAAGTCTTTCTTAAATTTACGCGTATATTCAAAGGCGAGTTTAGAGGCTGAAACACATGCAACTGGATCATCTGCATTCACACGAATAATTGGAATCTCGTATCCTTTTGCCAAATCACTTGCATAACGGGTTGACCTTCCTTCATGACGATCTGTTGTAAACCCTACTAAGTTATTTGCAATCACATGAATTGAACCGCCTGTACGATAACCTCTTAAACCACTTAAGTTAAGCGATTCAGGAACAATTCCTTCCCCAATAAATGCAGCATCTCCATGAATCAGCACACTCATTGCCTTATCTACATCTTGCTTCGGATAACCCGCTTCACTGCGGTCGTCTTGCTCTGCACGTGCTTTTCCTGTTACAACCGGATTAACAAATTCCAAGTGCGACGGGTTGTGTTCAAGTGAAA
>JASLIE010000169.1 GCA_030152985.1 Bacillaceae bacterium | reverse complement strand
CATGGATCCACCTGCTCTATGAAAACGTGAACCATGACTCATTGGTCCGCGTGCATAGTTGTGACGTTTAATTGATCCTTGGAACCCTTTCCCTTTGGATGTACCTGTCACATCAATCTTATCGCCAACTTCGAAAATTTCAACGCTAACTTCTTGACCAACTTCATATTCGTCAATTTTAGCGTTACGGATTTCACGAATGTAGCGCTTAGGGGTTGTGTTTGCTTTTTCAACGTGCCCTTTTTCTGCTTTATTTGCACGTGAATCTAATTTCGAACCTTGTTCGTATACTTCTGGTTTATCTATTTCGCTAAATCCTAGTTGAATTGCTTCATAACCATCATTTTCGACTGTTTTCTTTTGTAATACAACGTTTGGCTCTGCTTGAACAACTGTAACCGGAATTAATTCACCGTTTTCCAAGAAAAGTTGTGTCATGCCGATTTTACGTCCTAAGATTCCTTTCGTCATCCGATACACCTCCTATAATTTTCACTTATTTATTTAATTCAATTTCAACATCTACACCGTATGGTACATCTAACTTAACAAGCATGTCAGCTGTTTTTTGTGTCGGATTAATGATGTCGATTAAACGCTTATGTGTACGCATTTCAAACTGCTCTCTTGCGTCCTTATAAACGTGAACTGATCTTAAAACCGTAAAGATTTTCTTTTCAGTTGGTAATGGGATGGGTCCAGAAACTTCTGCACCTGTTCTTTTTACCGTTTCAACAATCTTCGCAGCCGATTGATCTAACACAGCGTGATCATATGCTTTTAAACGTATACGAATCTTTTGCTTTGCCATTCTATCCCTCCTCTAGTCGTCCGTTTTTAAAACGGGCATTCTCGGTGGAAATTACTCAATTTAATACGTGGCAAAACGTATTAAATCAACAACCTTCCACGTCATCGCTTTAATCTCATTTGAGGGATTTTATCGCCTCTAAATTCGATTAATGTGACTCACAGATAATATGAGTGCACGATTATATATTATACAAACTTTCCCTTGAGATTGCAAGCATTTTGTTAAATAAAACAAGAAAAAACTAGGTAGCAAAAGCTACCTAGTTAATTAATTATTTTTCGATTTCAGTTACAACACCTGAACCTACTGTACGTCCACCTTCACGGATTGAAAAACGTGTTCCGTCTTCAATAGCGATTGGTGAAATAAGTTCAACTGTCATTTCAATGTTATCTCCAGGCATAACCATTTCTACGCCTTCTGGTAATTCGATAACACCCGTTACGTCAGTTGTACGGAAGTAGAACTGCGGACGGTAGTTTTGGAAGAATGGCGTATGACGGCCACCTTCTTCTTTAGATAACACGTAAACTTCTGTTTTAAAACGTGTGTGTGGTGTAATTGAACCTGGCTCTGCTAAAACTTGTCCACGGCTAATATCTTCACGTGTTACACCACGTAGTAATGCACCGATGTTGTCTCCAGCTTCAGCATAATCTAGAAGCTTACGGAACATTTCAACTCCTGTAACTGTTGTCTTAGTTGGAGCTTCTGCAAGTCCAATAATTTCAACTTCGTTACCAACTTCGATCTTACCACGCTCAACACGACCTGTAGCAACTGTTCCACGTCCTGTGATTGAGAATACGTCCTCAACAGGCATCATGAATGGCTTGTCAGTGTCACGCTCTGGCTGTGGAACGTACTCATCAACTGCATCCATAAGTTCGATGATTTTTTGCTCATACTCTTCTTCACCTTCAAGTGCTTTAAGAGCAGAACCCATGATTACTGGAATATCGTCACCAGGGAAGTCATACTCTGAAAGTAATTCACGTACTTCCATTTCAACTAACTCAAGTAACTCTTCGTCGTCTACCATATCAACTTTGTTTAAGAATACAACAATTGAAGGTACACCTACGTTACGTGAAAGTAAGATGTGCTCACGTGTTTGTGGCATTGGACCATCAGCTGATGATACAACTAGGATTGCTCCGTCCATTTGTGCTGCACCTGTGATCATGTTTTTAACATAGTCAGCGTGTCCTGGGCAGTCTACGTGTGCGTAGTGACGGTTATCTGTTTCATACTCAACGTGTGATGTAGCGATTGTAATTCCACGCTCTTGCTCTTCTGGAGCACCATCAATTTGAGCATAATCCATTCCACCATCTGTTCCTTGTACTTTGTGCATAACAGTTGTAATAGCAGCTGTTAACGTTGTTTTACCATGGTCAACGTGTCCAATTGTTCCAATGTTTACGTGCGGTTTGCTTCGATCAAATTTTTCTTTTGACATTTATAATTCCTCCTCATAATAGTTAAAATTAATTTATATTCATTATAACTAAGCTCCCACTAAAAGTAAAAACTTAGCTATAACTACTTATACTTTATTCGCGCTAAAAATGCAATTATTCACCTGCGTTTTTAGCAATAATTTCTTCAGCAATGCTCTTAGGCACTTCTTCATAGTGATCAAAGAACATTGTATATGTTCCACGACCTTGCGTGTTTGAACGTAAGGCTGTTGCGTATCCGAACATTTCAGCTAAAGGCACATAAGCATTAACTAACTGCGCAGTTCCTCTTGCTTCCATACCGTCTACACGCCCGCGACGTGATGTCACGTCTCCCATAATGTCTCCCATGTATTCTTCCGGGATAACAATTTCAACCTTCATCATTGGCTCAAGTAAAACAGGCTGACACTTATTTTTAGCAGCCTTTAGCGCCATTGATCCAGCGATTTTGAATGCCATCTCGTTTGAGTCGACATCATGGTAGCTTCCGTCATAAAGTGATGCTTTAACATCAATTAGTGGGTAGCCAGCTAATACACCATTTTCCATTGCTTCTTCAATACCTTGTTCAACAGATGGGACGTATTCACGTGGGACAACTCCACCAACAATATTGTTTTCGAACTCGAATCCAGCACCTTCTTCATTTGGTTCAAACTTAACCCAAACGTGTCCGTACTGTCCGCGTCCACCCGACTGACGAATGAACTTACCTTCAACTTCACCGCTTGCACGGAATGTTTCACGGTAAGCAACTTGAGGTGCACCTACGTTTGCCTCAACTTTAAATTCACGCTTTAATCGGTCAACAATAACATCTAGGTGTAATTCACCCATACCTGAGATCAGTGTCTGACCTGTTTCTGAGTTTGTCTCAGTTACAAATGTCGGATCTTCTTCTGCAAGTTTAGCTAAAGCCTGGCCCATACGGTCCTGGTCAGCTTTTGTTTTCGGCTCAATTGCAACCGAAATAACTGGCTCTGGGAAGTCCATTGACTCTAAGATAACTGGGTTCTTTTCATCACACAGTGTATCTCCCGTTGCTGTATCTTTAAGTCCAACAGCCGCTGCAATATCACCGCAATAGATTGTATCAATCTCTTCACGTGAGTTTGCATGCATTTGTAGGATACGACCTACACGTTCACGTTTGTTCTTAACTGAGTTAAGGACATATGAACCTGAGTCAAGTGTTCCAGAGTAAACTCTGAAGAATGTTAACTTCCCTACGAATGGGTCTGTCATTACTTTAAACGCAAGTGCTGAGAATGGTGCATTGTCATCAGCTTTACGCTCTGTTTCTTCTTCACTGTTCGGAATTGTTCCTTGGATTGCTTCAATATCTGTTGGTGCTGGTAGATAGTCAATTACACCATCTAGAATTAACTGAACACCTTTGTTTTTGAATGCTGATCCAACAAAGACAGGGTAGAAGTCTACAGCAAGTGTTGCTTTACGGATTGCCGCTTTAAGCTCTTCAACTGTAATTTCTTCACCTTCTAAGTACTTCATCATGATTTCTTCATCATGATCTGCAACACCTTCAATAAGTGCCGCACGAAGCTCTTCAGCTTTTTCTTTATATTCTTCAGGTACATCTTTAGGCTCATCCATGTTACCTAAATCATCTAAGTAGAAGTATGCTTTCATTGTAATTAAGTCAATAATTCCTTCGAAATCATCTTCTGCACCGATAGGTAGTTGCACTGGATGTGCATTAGCACCTAAACGATCTCTTAGTGTATCTGTTGCGTATAAGAAATCCGCACCAATCTTGTCCATTTTGTTAATGAATACAATTCTTGGTACACCGTATGTAGTCGCTTGACGCCATACTGTTTCTGTTTGCGGTTCAACACCTGACTGTGCGTCAAGTACCGTAATCGCTCCGTCAAGAACTCGAAGTGAACGTTCAACCTCTACTGTGAAGTCTACGTGTCCTGGTGTATCAATAATGTTGATTCGGTGACCTTCCCACTCAGCAGTTGTAGCAGCTGAAGTAATTGTAATACCTCTTTCTTGCTCCTGCTCCATCCAGTCCATCTCAGATGCACCTTCGTGAGTTTCACCTAGCTTATGAATACGTCCTGTGTAGAAAAGAATACGCTCTGTCGTCGTTGTTTTACCAGCGTCAATGTGAGCCATAACTCCAATGTTACGTGTCTTTTCTAAGGAGAACTTTCTAGCCATATACACTTTCCTCCCTTATGATAAAAATGATTTGATTACCAACGATAGTGAGCAAATGCTTTGTTCGCTTCAGCCATCTTGTGTAATTCTTCACGCTTCCTAACTGATGCACCTGTGTTGTTCGATGCGTCTAGGATTTCGTTTGCAAGTCTTTCTTCCATCGTCTTCTCACTGCGTAAGCGTGAGTAGTTCACTAGGTATCTTAAACCTAATGCTTGACGACGCTCTGGTCTAACTTCCATTGGTACTTGGTAATTCGATCCACCAACACGGCGTGCACGAACTTCAAGTACTGGCATCACATTCTCCATTGCCTCTTCAAATACATCAAGTGCGTTTTGACCACTCTTCTCTTGTACTTGTTCAAAAGCATTATAAAGAATTTTTTGTGCTACACCTCTTTTTCCATCAACCATAATTTGGTTAATTAGGCGTGTCACTAATTTTGATTCATAAATTGGGTCAGGTAAGACATCTCGCTTAGGTACTGGTCCTTTACGTGGCATATGTCCTCCTCCTTTCGATTTGTAGTTTATTTATCTCTTCTTACTTAGGTTTTTTAGCACCATACTTAGAACGACCTTTCATACGGCCTTCTACTCCTGCTGTATCAAGCGCACCACGAACTACGTGATAACGAACCCCTGGTAAGTCTTTTACACGTCCACCGCGAAGTAAAACAACGCTGTGCTCTTGTAAGTTGTGACCAATCCCTGGGATATAAGCAGTAACTTCCATGTTGTTTGAAAGACGAACACGTGCGTATTTACGAAGTGCCGAGTTCGGTTTCTTAGGAGTTAGTGTACCAACACGTGTACAAACACCACGCTTTTGCGGTGAGTTGACATTCGTGAATTCTTTCTTCTGACTGTTATAACCTCTTCCGAGTGCTGGTGAGTCAGATTTTTGTGGTTTACTCTTACGTCCTTTACGGACTAACTGATTAATTGTAGGCATTTATTAGCCTCCTCTCGTCTTTTATATAGTTAACGGCAAGTCTTTTCTCTTAGACCACATATCCAGGTGGTCCGTTTTAAAACAAAAAGAAAAATAAGTTTTTCCCCTGCCTTTGTTACCCTCTTTTTACGGCGACTGTTGTTGCTGCTACATCAATTCCACAAGCTTGTCCTAAGCGTTTCTTAGAATCAACTATCTTGCAATCAACGTCATTTTCTTTAGCTATCCGAATAACTTCTTCGGTCAGTTTAGCGTCCGCATCTTCTGCGACATAAATTAACGCCACTTCTTGATGCATAAGCGCCTTTATCGTTTGCTTCGTACCAACTATTAATTGATCTTGAAGCTCCGTCAGTTTTTCATAAGGCATAATGAATTCCTCCATAAAAAACAAATATCAATTCGGATGCACCTAGAATATATTAACACTTTATTTTTTTATTGTCAATAATTTAATTTAAACCACACACTAAAATTTAGTGTGTGGTTTAAAATTAAATCGTCTCTTCTTCTTCCTCTTCTACAATCTCTGGTAAATCGACTTCTGACTCTAACTTACGATAGGTTGGCATCCCTGTTCCAGCAGGAATCAGCTTACCAATAATCACGTTTTCCTTAAGTCCGAGTAAGTCATCTGTCTTACCTTTAATTGCTGCATCTGTTAAGACGCGGGTTGTTTCTTGGAATGATGCTGCTGATAAGAATGAATCTGTTTCAAGTGATGCTTTAGTAATTCCTAAAAGAACTGGTTTTGCAACTGCTGGTTCTTTTCCTTCAAGCAATACTTTTGTATTCACTTCTTTAAATTCATGAACATCGATGAGTGATCCTGGTAAGACATCTGTATCTCCTGCTTCAATGACCTCAATCTTACGAAGCATTTGACGAACCATCACTTCGACGTGCTTATCACCAATTTCAACCCCTTGCATACGGTAAACACGCTGTACTTCTCTGAGCAGATAAGCTTGTACACCTTCAACTCCTTGAACACGTAAGAGTTCTTTTGGATCAATTGATCCTTCTGTTAGCTCTTGACCTGCGATGACTTCATCGCCTGCAACAACTTTCATACGCGCATTGTAAGGAATTGTATAAGAAACTTCTTCTACATCGTTTGCAACGACGACTTCGCGTTTATCTTTAACTTCTTTAACATCTTGAACGATTCCCTCAATCTCACTGATAACAGCTTGACCTTTCGGGTTACGTGCTTCAAATAACTCTTGAATACGCGGGAGACCTTGTGTGATATCGTCTCCGGCAACTCCACCCGTGTGGAAAGTTCTCATCGTTAACTGAGTTCCAGGTTCTCCGATTGACTGAGCAGCGATAATTCCTACCGCTTCACCTACTTCAACCTCATCGCCTGTCGCTAAGTTACGTCCGTAACACTCTTTACAGACACCATGTTTTGTATTACATGTGAAGACTGAACGGATTGTCGCTTCTTCAATACCACTTGCAACGACTTGTTTTGCTTGATCTTCAGATACAACTTCACCTTTTTCAACAATTACATCGCCCGTTTCAGGGTCTTTAATTGTCTCAAAGATTGTACGTCCGATTAAGCGGTCAATTAATGGTTCAATGACTTCTGCTCCAATTGCTAACTCTTTAACCTTCAGTCCGCGGTCTGTTCCGCAGTCTGTTTCGCGTACAATCACATCTTGTGCAACGTCAACCAAACGACGGGTTAAGTAACCTGAGTCAGCCGTCTTAAGCGCTGTGTCTGCAAGTCCCTTACGTGCACCGTGTGTTGAGATAAAGTACTCAAGTACTGTTAAGCCTTCACGGAAGCTTGACTTGATTGGAAGTTCAATAATACGTCCAGCCGGGTTAGCCATCAGTCCACGCATACCTGCAAGTTGCGTAAAGTTAGATGGGTTACCACGTGCACCTGAGTCACTCATCATATAAATTGGGTTTAAGTCACTTAATGACTCCATTAATTTATCTTGAATGACATCTTTAACATCCGACCAAATCGAAATCACGCGGTCATATCTTTCTTCATCTGTGATGAGTCCACGTCTAAAGTTTCTAAGAACTCCGTCGACTTTTGTCTGCGCTTCTTCTAAAAGCTCTTCTTTTTCTTTTAAAACAACGATATCTGAAATACCGACTGTTAAACCAGCAATAGTTGAATACTTAAAGCCGAGATCTTTCATTCGGTCAAGCATCTTAGATGTTTCACTGATTTTATATTTATTAAATACTTCTGCGATAATGTCACCTAAAATGCCTTTTTTAAATGGCGCGACAAGATCACGTGATTTAATCTCTTCTTTTACATCGATTCCTTTTTCAAGGAAGTAAATATCTGGTGTTTCAACTTCTAGGTTATGACGTGTTGGCTCGTTCATATATGGGAAGGTTGTCGGAATAATCTCATTAAAGATGAGCTTACCAACCGTTGTAACAAGTAATTTCCCATTTTGCTCCTCAGTAAATGTCTCGTTATTTAAGCTTGATGCTTGAACAGCGACACGTGTATGAAGGTGAACATGACCATTTTCATAAGCAATAATCGCTTCATTACGGTCTTTAAAGATGCTTCCTTCACCAACTGCACCTTCACGTTCCATCGTTAAGTAATAGTTTCCTAAAACCATATCTTGTGATGGCGTTACAACTGGCTTACCATCCTTAGGGTTAAGGATGTTTTGTGCTGAAAGCATTAAGATACGTGCTTCTGCTTGTGCTTCTGCTGAAAGTGGTACGTGAACCGCCATCTGGTCACCGTCAAAGTCTGCGTTATAGGCAGTACAAACAAGTGGGTGAAGACGGATTGCACGCCCATCAACTAAGGTTGGTTCGAAAGCTTGGATTCCGAGTCTGTGTAGAGTTGGTGCACGGTTTAAAAGAACCGGATGCTCTTTAATCACATCTTCAAGTACATCCCAGACATCCGGGTGAACGCGTTCGATCATCCGTTTAGCTGATTTAATATTATGAGCTGTCTTACGTTCAACAAGCTCTTTCATAATAAATGGCTTAAAGAGTTCAAGTGCCATTTCTTTTGGTAAACCACACTGATACATTTTCAAATTCGGTCCAACGATAATAACTGAACGGCCTGAGTAATCAACACGTTTTCCGAGTAAGTTTTGACGGAAACGTCCTTGCTTACCTTTTAGCATATGTGAGAGTGACTTTAACGGACGGTTTCCTGGTCCTGTAACCGGACGGCCACGACGACCGTTATCGATTAAAGCATCCACTGCTTCTTGTAACAT
>JASLIE010000164.1 GCA_030152985.1 Bacillaceae bacterium | reverse complement strand
GATTAAAGATGTGAGTTTTGAAGCCTTTGATATGATCCGCTACTTGCCAGTTTCAGCCATGTATATTATATCTATGACAATTGGTTATGTCGGACTTAGGTATATTGAGTTATCGATTGCAGCCCCTGTACAAAACTCATCCGGAGCCATCAGTGCAATCTTATTATTTATCTTTTTTCCACGTGAATTAAGCTTAATTGTTATTTTAGGCGTGATCATTGTCTCATTTGGTGTGATTGGTCTTGCAACACTTGAAAAACAAGCTGAGACACGTGCCTTAAAAGCAAATAATGAAAAAATCGATAAAAAGTATACGATTGGTGTTTTAGCGATTACTTTTCCAATCTTGTATGCTGTTATCGATGGGATTGGAACATTTTTAGACGGAATTTATTTAGATGAGCTAAAGTTAATTAGTGAAGATTCAGCCTTATTGGCTTATGAATTCACCTTCTTTATTATTGCAATCATGGCCTATGTGTATATAAAGTTTATAAAGAAAGAAGCCTTTTATGTCTTCAAGGAACGTGATAAAGGGGCAGCAGCTATCTTAGAAACAACTGGGCAGTTCTTTTATGTGTTTGCTATGGCAGGAAATGCAATGATTGCAGCACCTATTATTGCCGCTCATGGAATATTTTCTGTTTTACTCTCTCGAATCTTCTTAAAAGAAATCATGAGTAAAAAACAGTACATCATGATTGGGCTCGTCATGTTAGGTATTATTATGCTAGGTATTTCTGAAGAAATGTAAAAAGCTAGTTATGTAGCGCGCGCTACATAACTAGCTTTTATTTATTCTTGTGAATAGTCACGCTTACCTAGTTCTTGTTCATAGATGTAAAGTGCATTCTCATCATTTTTGATACGTGAAATATAATCGATATGTGTTTCAAATGTTGCTTCTTCTTCAACTTGTTCATCGATAAACCATTTTAAGAAAGAAAGTGTTGCATGATCCTTAACGTCCATTGCTAAATCAGCTAAATTGTGAATGCTTTTAGTTACTTTCTTTTCATGTGCAAGTGCTTTTTGAAAGACATCTAAGACAGAATCAAAGTCAGTTGGTGGGGTATTGAGCGCTTTAAATTCGGCTCTGACTCCCCGGTCATTTAAGTAATTATAGATTCGCATGCCGTGATCATATTCCTCTTTTGCTTGTTCAACCATGTATGTTGCAAAACCTTCGTAACTTTTATGTTCTAAGTAAGCTGCCATTGACATATAAACGTAACCTGCTTCAAATTCAAGTGTTAATTGTTCATTTAATGCAGCTTGTAATTTTTCATTTAACATTTAATCTCCACCTTTCATCTTGTATTTATATTATACCCACTCTCAAAAAAAATAAACAAGTAACTGAGCTCTATTTATTTTTTAAGTGTTGAAGAAAGTGATCAATAATAAAAAAACCAAGCATGAGTACAATAGGGATAAGCGCAAATGCGTCTCCCATAAAAAAGAAGAGTAATAAAGAACCAATAAGTGCGACAGCTATGTGTAAACTAAAATTTAAAATTAAACTCAGTTCTTTTTTTTCAGTAGCTCTTTCAATGGCGTAGGAAGGCATCATTGTAATAATAAGTGTCATCGGAGTGAGATAAAGAATGAGTGTAAAGGATGCGTTAAAATAACCAAGTCCAGTAGGGTTTAGCAATTCCTTAATCGGAATAAGGAAAGATAGAATAATAATAGTTAAAAAGCTAGATGCGAATTTACGTGCAATCAAGTGAGAGCCTCCTCTAATCAATCTAATTTAATTATAACATAGTTGGGGTTTATCATAGGCGCTCAAATCTTAAATGTTATATGATAGACTAAGGAGTTGATTAGATGTCTATTTTAAAAACAATTAAAGAAAGAAGGTCTATTCATACATTTAAAAAAATTGATGTTTCAAATGAAATTTTAAAGGATATATTTACTTATGCTTCTTGGGCACCCACACATTATATGAAAGAGCCTTGGGAGATTAAGTTATATCAAGGTAAGGGAAAGAAGAAGTTTATAGATGAAATTATTAAGAGTTATCAAAGGTTAGGTATGTTAAAATCTGATTCAGCGGAATCAACTTTAAAAACAAACAACTATATGAAGAATTTTTTAATGGAAATTCCACATCACGCACTCATTTATTTTGAAAAAGAAAGTGATATCATTAAATATGAAGAGGATTATTCAGCAGTAAGTGCTTTTATTCAAAACGCACAATTAGCTGCCTGGGAGTACGGTGTTGGTATGTTATGGACAATTACACCATATATGTACGATGATAAATTTTATGAGGCACTAGGTATTCCGAGTGAAAAATTTAAAATAGCTGCAGTACTGCAAATGGGTTATCCGGATAAAATACCGAAAGAAAAGTCTCGAATCGAAATAAGTAAAAAAATAGAGTTTATTGAATAAGGAGGAGACGCTGTGTTTTTGGCTTGGAATGAGATTAAGAAAAATAAATTAAGATTTATTTTGATTATGGGTGTTTTAATGTTAGTTGCTTATCTCGTGTTTTTCTTATCAGGCTTAGCTGAAGGGCTTAGAAGTATGAACCGAGAATCTGTTGACAAATGGGAGGCTTCGTCAATTGTTTTAACAGAGGAGTCAGATAAAAGCTTACCTCAATCAAACTTTACACGCACCGATTTAAAGCAGGTAGATGCCAAGGAGCAAACAGCTTTATCTGTTCTATCTGCAATTGCTGTAAAGGAAGTAGATAAGAAGAATGTCTTTTATTTTGGTTTAGAAGATGATTCGTTTATTAAACCAAATATAATTGAAGGAAAGGAAGCTAAGGGCCAGCATGAGGTTGTAGCTTCAGATGCATTAAAAGAACAAGGTTTTGACCTAGGTGATAAAATTGAACTGTCATCTTCTAATGTTTCCCTCGAAATTGTAGGTTTCACAGACAAAGCGCGTTTTAATGCAGCACCGGTACTTTATGGTGATATAAAAGATGTAAATGAAATTAAGTATGAAAAAAGAACAGATGAATTTATTAACGGAATTATTGTAAAAAGCGATGAAGTCTATGATCTACCTAGTGATTTTGAGCGGATTGAAATTGAGTCATTTATTGAAAAATTACCTGGCTATAGTGAACAAAACTTGGCACTTACCTTTATGATTGGTTTTTTATTCGTTATTTCAACAGTTATTGTAGCAATATTTTTGTATGTTTTAACTGTTCAAAAAATAAGCATGTTTGGTATTATGAAAGCTCAAGGGATTTCAAATGCTTATCTTGCTCGTTCTGTTATTGCACAAACCTTTATCTTGTCGTTTATAGGTGTTTTAATCGGTTTTGGTTTGACCTTGCTCACAGGCTTAGGTTTACCTGCCGCTGTTCCTGTATCATTTGATATTTCAGTTATGTTAATTTATGGTTTAATTTTAATCTTAACAGCAATTATAGGTGGCGTATTTTCAGTTTTAACGATTGTTCGGATTGATCCACTTGAAGCGATAGGAGGATAAAAAAATGGCAATTCTAACACTTAAAAATGTAAGCAAGACTTTTAGCGATGGGGCACAAGAAATTCAAGCACTTAAACCAACGGATTTTCATGCCTCAAAGGGTGAACTGATTGCAATCATCGGACCTTCTGGTTCTGGAAAGAGCACCTTTTTAACGCTTGTAGGTGGTTTGCTTACGCCAACAACAGGTGAAATTGTGATTAATAATAAAAGCATGCAAGCCATGACTAAAAATGAACGTTCTAAAACGCGTCTTGAAGAGATTGGCTTTGTTTTACAAGCTTCGAACTTAGTTCCATTTTTAACTGTAGAGAAACAGTTTGAGTTACTTAATCGAGTAAAAAAAGGAAATATGTCTAAAGCGGAATTAACAAACCTTTATAAAGATTTAGGAATTAATTCGCTTAAAAATAAATATCCAAACGAACTATCAGGTGGACAAAGGCAACGGGTAGCGATTGCAAAAGCACTTTATACAAATCCGTCTATTGTACTTGCAGATGAGCCGACAGCTTCACTAGATTCTGAAAAAGCTTTTGAAGTAATGGAATTATTAAAGGCTGAAACTAAGCATAAAAACACAAGCACATTAGTTGTGACACATGACATAAGGTTAATTGAATATTTTGATACTGTTTACAAAATGACTGATGGTGTATTAGAATTACAAACAGATGGTGGTTATTAAATGAACTTGCTAAGCAAACTAGTTCCTTATATATTTATTGCGGTTAGTGTTGTTTTTGCTTATGTTGCTTATCATACACATAGACAAATGAAAGCTGAATCTGATTCGCTTGAACAAAATGCTCAGAAGCGATTTGTCATTGTTTATATTGTTTTTTCAACCCTATCCTTTATGATAGGGATATTACTCCTATTTCTACCTGTATAGTTGAACAAAGAGCCTTTCATCAATTAAAGAATTGACGAAAGGCTCTTAATTAATTTTCTTTTTTAAATTCAATTTCATAAACTTTACTAGTCGTTTTTCCTTGCTCATCTTTTTCGGCAATGGGTTTTGTTTTCCATGAGGTAAACCCTTTCTTACTCCAGTTCTCTCCTTCACTCATGTTTTCCTGAGCCCATTTGACTGCTTCAGCTGCAGTTTTAAATCCTTTGTTGGTTATAAAACTCTCACTTACTTCATCTTCAGTTTCACTTATCTCATCTTGTTCTTCTACATTATCTGTTTGATCGTCATTTAATAAGCTTGCTTCTTTTTCTTTTACAAAGCTTTTGTTTTCGATTTGTTCAAGAATTAAACTAAGTTCTTCAATCTTATCTTCAGTGAGGGGTAAATTAAGCTGAGTTAAATCACTACCAGGTTTAACATTTAAAGCTGTATAAAACTCTAACATATAATTTGCATCTAGCAGTAGTTTTGCACTGGTTTCTGTTTTATTTTCTTCGGCTTCAAAACGCATATTTAAGTCAGATAATTTTTCTTGAGTCACATCTTCTTTAAGATCTGTTTGGTTGTCATTATAAAGTGAAGCAACTTCTTCTTCTAATCTACTTTCTTCATTTGTAGCTTGTTCTTTAGCTTTTAATTCACT
>JASLIE010000155.1 GCA_030152985.1 Bacillaceae bacterium | reverse complement strand
GAAAGGCATTGATTTTTATCATGGCGATATTTTATCGGAACAGACTGAATATAATTTAGATACGATTCCCTATGATTATTTAATCGCTGCGACCGATCGGTACTCTTATAATGCGCTTGTTTGTACAGCCTTTATCCCGGAGTATGGTCGAACAAATGTCTTTAAGGTAGATCCAAATGAAGATGAACAAACGGAAAATCAAATTTTATCACTTGGTGGACGTTCTCTTTTCAGAGATGAAATTTCACTTGATCAGTTAACTAGCATGTTAGAACAATCTTATGTGTTTAGGCGGACATCTATTACCGAACAATTTACTTATGAACAGTACTTAGCTGAACAGTCAACAAATACATTGCCACTCTATATGCTAAAGCCATCAAATCAGATTGTTTTTTACGCATCCGACATGCGTTCAAGGCCAAGTGCAGGGGATGTATTAGTCAGTTTAACACCACCTAAAAAAGAACTTGAAAAAATACAAGAAAAACTGGCCCTGAGTCGGGAGGATTAAAAAAAGCCTAGCTGTCAGCGAGACAGGCTAGGCTTTTTTACTGTTTATTCATCTAAGGCATCTAATGCTTTATTTTTTTCTGCAATTTCTTTTTCTAAACGGATCAATTGTCCTTCAGCGGATTCAACACGTCCGCCGACAAACTCTAGCTTATCCATGTCTTCTTGGATACGCATATAGTCAGCTTTAAGTTCGAGCAACTCGCCTTCTAACTTTTTTCTCACCATGATTCAACACCTTTCACTTATAATTTGAGTGAATGAAAACTGATTGACATAAGCTTATTTTACATGATAGAATTTAAGAAAGAAAACGAAATACTTTACCTTAGTTAAAGGGGAGTAGCTGTACAGTTAACGTCGTCATTACGAGTAGACCACTCCGGCATAACTGGCAACTTGAAGTTGTTAGCAAGACCTTTACCTAATAAGAGCGCCTGGCTTTTATTTGGTAAGGGTCGTTTTTATTTAAAAGGAGCTGAGTTGAATGGATATGGCCTTGTTACTTGAATATTTTTGGGTTTTTATTATTTTAATCGGACTTGAAGGTTTGCTTGCTGCGGATAATGCCTTAGTCCTTGCGATTATGGTAAAACATTTACCTTTAGAAGAAAGACGAAAGGCGCTTTTTTATGGTTTAGTTGGTGCTTTTTTCTTACGCTTTGGGTCACTTTTTATTATTTCGTTTTTAGTTGATGTGTGGCAAGTTCAAGCAATCGGTGCAATTTATTTACTTTTTATTAGTATTAAACATATTTATGATAAAGCCATGTTAAATGAACATGACTTACCTGTTAAAAAACCGACGGGTAGTGGATTTTGGATGACAGTTTTAAAGGTTGAGATAGCTGATTTAGCCTTTGCAGTGGATTCAATTTTAGCAGCTGTTGCCTTGGCTGCAGCCCTTCCGGCGACGGGCTTATTTACTGTCGGAAGTTTAGATGGTGGGCAGTTTATTGTTATTTTTGCTGGTGGAATGATTGGTGTGATTATCATGCGGTTTGCAGCAAATTTATTTGTTGATCTTTTACAAAAACGTCCTGGACTTGAAATGGCAGCCTTTGTGATTGTGGGTTGGGTTGGTATAAAGCTAGCTGTTATGACATTGGCCCACGAAGACGTCGGCATTATTTCAACTGCTTTTGCGCATTCAACTGCATGGAAATTAACTTTTTATATCGGTCTAGTTGTGATTGCTGCAACGGGTTGGCTCTTATCAAATAAGGTAGAAAAAGAAGAGCCAAGAGCTTAATCTATGCTTCTTTTAATCTTCTGAATAGATTGACAATTTACTTAAACAAGTTATAATTTTAATTAGTTTTAAGTCGCTTTACTTATACAGATTGATAATAAATTATAATTACTGGGGGATTAGATGAATGAGTAATGAAGAAATGCGTCTCGAAGAAGACTTATTAGGTAAGATGTATGTACCAAAAGATGCTTACTACGGAATTCAAACGTCACGTGCAAAGGAGAATTTCCCAATTACAGGTTATCCCTTAGAGAAGCAACTCATAATTGGAATCGCCCTAGTAAAAAAATCGGCTGCGCTTGCCAATATGGAAATTGGACGTTTAGATAAAAAAATCGGTAAAGCAATTGTTTCAGCTAGTGAAAAGGTCATTGCAGGAGAACACCATGATTCATTTTTGGTCGATCCAATTCAAGGTGGAGCAGGTACGTCAACAAACATGAATGCAAATGAAGTCATTGCCAATATCGCACTTGAACTCTTAGGTGAGGAAAAAGGTGACTATCAAGTCATCCATCCAAACGTACATGTCAATATGGCTCAATCAACAAACGATGCCGTTCCAACAGCAATCCATGTAGCGACACTCAAGCTAATTGATGAACTTGAACAGGTGCTTAAACATTTACAGGCTACCTTTTTAGAGAAAGGAAATGAATTCAGTCAAGTAATTAAAATGGGACGGACTCACCTTCAAGACGCTGTACCTATTCGTCTAGGTCAAGAATTCGAAGCTTATGGACATGTGTTAACACGCGATTTACGTCGTTTAAATCAAGCGTGTGAGAATCTTCTTGAAGTCAACCTTGGTGCGACAGCAGTTGGGACAGGCTTGAATGCAGATTTACGTTATATCAAACGTTCGGTTGAAATTTTAGCAGAATTAACGGGTTACCCTTTACGGAACGCAGAGAATTTAGTCGATGCAACCCAAACAACAGATGCCTATACGGAAGTATCATCTGCCTTAAAGATTACCATGTTAAATATGTCTAAAGTAGCAAATGATTTACGTCTTATGGGATCAGGTCCACGCGCTGGCTTAAATGAACTTACTTTACCTGCCCGTCAACCTGGTTCATCGATTATGCCTGGAAAAGTCAATCCGGTTATTTGTGAGGTCGTTAGTCAGGTTGCCTTTCAAGTGGCTGGAAATGATACAACGATATCGATGGCATCAGAGGCAGGGCAGTTTGAATTGAATGTAATGGAGCCTGTATTAGTCTTTAATTTACATCAGTCCCTTCAAATGATGACCAATGTATTGCAAGTCTTTGCGGATTTTTGTCTCACAGGGATTGAAGCAAATATTGAGAAGTGCCAGGCGGATGTTGAGCGCAGTGTCGGAATTATTACCGCACTCAACCCACACATCGGTTATAAACACGCAACAGAAGTTGCCAAAGAGGCACTTGAGACAGGAATATCGATTCGTGAGATTCTACTTGAGCGAAAAATCTTAACAGAAAAAGAAATTGCACTTATTTTAGACCCTTTTGAAATGACTAAGCCGGGTGTCGCAGGTGAAGTGCTTTTACAGAAATAATGAATCCCTTAGGTAAATGACCTAAGGGTTTTTTAAGTAAAATTTTTCGTAAAAAAGAGAGGAAAATGTTATAATAAAATTATTGAGGTGTTAAAATATGGTGACAAATCAAGCGGTTTTAAATAAGATAAAGGCTGAGCTTAATCAGGCTGAAGCGGTAGTAGATAGTCCGGAAGCTTTTAAAGCGGCTCTGTCACGTGTTCAAGTTTTGTGTGAATTAATCACATCAAGTCAAGAGCAGCATCAAGCTAAAGCTGAGTCAGGGCCTGAATTAACAGAGGCAGAAAAGCGTGTCATGTTGGGGGAAGACGCTGAGCAATCAGAAAGTAAATATCACGATCAAGCAGTTGAATCAATCTTTGATTTCTAATTTAAGAGAGGGCGAATGAAATGAAGTTTTTTTTATTAGCAGCAGCGGTAAATGGTTTTCTAGCAGTCGCACTTGGGGCATTTGGAGCGCATGGTTTAGAAGGTAAAATCTCAGATAAAATGATTTTAACTTGGGAAAAAGCAGTGACTTATCAAATGTTTCATACAGGTGGCTTACTTGCGGTGGGTCTTACTATGCTCAAGTTTCAAGCGGCGAGCTTAACAGCTGC